>JAKBAG010000044.1 GCA_021809235.1 Acidobacteriota bacterium | reverse complement strand
GATCTTGGTACGTCGAGGATCCCCAGCCCCAGCTGCAGATTCACGTCGATCAGGTCAAGGCCGCGCGGCTCGGTATCGCTGTCGCACAGGTGGATCAGGCCGTTGCTCTGGCTACCGGCGGACTCAACGTCGGCCTCGAGCACGATTCCGGCTCCCGCGAGGCCATCCCCGTCGTTGTCCGCTTCACCCGTCCGGATCGCTCCTCCGAGCAGGCGCTGGAAAACATCCATCTTCCGGCTGCCAACGGATCCATGGTCAGCCTTCGCGAACTGGTCACCCTCCAGCAGACCACCCTGCCGCCCAGCATTTACCACAAGAATCTGCGCCGCGTGGTCTACGTCACCGGCGATGTTGCCGGTGCCGAGGAGAGTCCTGTCTACGCCATCCTGCGCATGAACAAGGCGCTTGACCACCTCACCCTGCCTGCCGGCTACACCCTGGCGCGCTACAACTCCGTCCAGCCCGACACCACCAACCACTACGCAATGAAGTGGGATGGCGAGTGGCAGATCACAATCGAGGTCTTCCGCGATCTTGGCCTCGCCTTTGCCGCCGTTCTCATCCTCATTTACGTGCTCGTCGTCGGCTGGTTCCGCTCCTTCATCGTCCCGCTCATCATCATGGCGCCCATCCCGCTCACGCTGGTCGGCATCCTGCCAGCCCACGCCCTGCTCGGCGCCTTCTTCACTGCCACCTCGATGATCGGCTTCATCGCCGGAGCGGGCATCATCGTCCGCAACTCCATCATCCTCGTCGACTTCATTGAGCTGCGCCGCAGCCAGGGAGCTCCGCTCGCGCAGGCTGTCATTGACGCTGGCGCCACCCGCTTCCGGCCCATGCTGCTTACTGCGGCCGCCGTTGTCGTCGGCGCCAGCGTCATCCTCACCGACCCCATCTTCCAGGGACTGGCCATCTCGCTTATCGCCGGTGCCGTGGCCTCCACGTTCCTCTCGTGGCCCACCATCCCCATCCTTTACTACCTCGTTCACCGCAAAGAGGAAGTCGTGATCGAGAATCCAGGAGAACTCCTATGACCGTCGAACGTGCCCTTCGTCTTCTGGCTGGCGCCGTCGTGCTGCTCAGCCTTGCCCTTGCCTACTCTGTCTCGCGCAACTGGCTCTGGCTTACCGCCTTTGTGGGACTCAACCTTCTGCAGTCCGCATTTACCAACTGGTGCCCGGCTATGGCTATCTTCAAGCTTCTCGGATTACGCTCGGCAGACGCTACCAATGGCGCGAAAGGTTGCTGCTGATGTCCCACACCGGATCCCGTCGTTTTTCGCCCACGCAGGCTCACCGGCTGGATGCACCCGAGCGCCAGACCTGGCTCCCCATCCAGCCTGTCCTCGACCGCATGGCGCTGGAGCCCGGCATGGCTGTAGCCGATATTGGTGCCGGCACCGGCTACTTTGCTCTGCCCATCGCCCGCGCCGTTGGTCCTGCCGGCAGGCTCGTCGCCGTGGATGTCTCCCCGGAGATGCTCGAACGCCTCAACAGCAAGGCTCTCGATGCCGGCCTGGCGAATATCGACTGCATGGAAGCCGAATCCGCCACCACCGGCCTGGCACCGGCCTCCTTCGATCGTGTGCTGCTGGCCAACGTCTGGCATGAGGTCGATGACCGCCCTGCGACCCTGGCCGAAGCCGCACGACTGTTGCGTCCGGATGGCTATCTGGCCCTGCTCGACTGGGCACCTGCAGACCCTGCCATCTCCGACCAACCCCAGCCCGGTCCGCCTATGGCGCATCGCCTTTCGCTCGACGCCGTCTGCCAGGAGCTCAGCGAGCACGGCTGGCAGGTCACCTATGCCCGTCCCACTGGCCTCTACTCGTGGCTGGTCCTCTCGCATCGCTCCTGAGCCAGCCATGTCCACGCCGCGTCCATCGCGAAGTCAGCAGGCCAGAGTCCCGCAGCCGATCTCCGGCCCAGACCCGTCCGGGCCGCGGCGGCCTGCGCCGCGGCGCATTCGCCTGACCAGCCGGGAAGTTGAACTCTGCGACGCCCTCTACGCCGCCATGCTTCGGTATGAGGCGCATCTGCCCGGCAGCTGCTCCCGGCTGGGTTCGGCACTCAGCGACTGCTGGCGTTACAGTAATCAGCAGGGTCTTGTCCTCCAGCCGGACCACCCTTTTGCCCTCTGGCTCGCCCGCATCACGCCCCTTTGTCTGGCGCAGATGGAGCCTGGTCCGCCTCTGTCGCCGCTGGCGCGGCAGACGCCCATCCCCCGAAAGGATCTGCTCATGGAAGTCACCACCCGCCATCTCGACGGCGTCCGCTTCTCGATTGAAACCCGCGGACACACCATTCTCACCGACCAGCCCACGGAAAACGGCGGTCAGGACACGGCCATGACCCCGCCCGAGCTGCTGCTGGCCTCGCTCTGTTCCTGCGCAGCCTTTTACGCCGCCCAGTACCTGAAGACCCGCAACCTGGTCCCCGCCGAAGGCAGCAACGGGCTGGTTGTCACCGTCTCCGCCGAGAAGCTCAAGCCACCGGCGCGCATTGGCAACTTCGTCGTCCGCGTCCAGTGCCCCGTTCCGCTTACCGCCGACCAGCAGGAGGCCATGATGCGCTCAGTCCACCAGTGCGTGGTCCACAACACCCTCACCTCCCAGCCGGAGATTGCCATCCAGATCACCACCGCCTGAGAGGCCCAATCCATGCCCAGTCTGGAAAACTTTCGCCTCACCGTCTTTCGTGCCGTCGCCGCCCACCTCAGCTTCCGCAAGGCAGCTGAGGATCTCTATCTCACCCAGCCGGCCGTCACCTTCCAGATCAAGGCTCTCGAAGACGATCTGGGCATGCCGCTCTTTGACCGTGCCGGCCAGCACATCGCCCTCACCGCTGCCGGTCGCCTCCTGCTCGCCGCAGCCCAGCGCTCCCACCATCTGCTTGTCGAGGCCGGTCAGCAACTGGCCGCCCTCGACGGCCAATCCGGTGGTGAGCTTGCCCTCGGCGTCTCCACCACCATCAGCCAATACCTGCTGCCACGGCTGCTACGCCAGTTTCTGGCCGACCACCCCCAGGCGCGCTTCCGCGTCACCACCGGCAACACCGAGCAGATCGTCGCCAGCGTCCGTGAGGGCCAGGTTGCCCTCGGCCTCATTGAAGGCCCGGCACGCAGCCGCGAGGTCAGCACCGAAGCTTTCCTCGACGATGAGCTTGTCCTGATCGTCCCCGCCGCCCACGAGTGGGATCAGGACGCCGAAATCTCCGCCTCCGCGCTGACTACTGTTCCGCTGCTCATGCGCGAGCGCGGATCCGGCTCCCGCCGCGTTCTGGAGCTGGCCCTCGAGCGTGCCGGACTCCGCCTCAAATCCCTCCGTATCGCCATGGAGCTGGACTCCGTGGAGGCCATCAAGTCCGCCGTCGAGGCTGGTCTTGGCGTCGGATTCGTCTCCCGCTGGGCCGTCGCCCGCGATCTCCGTCTGGGCCGCCAGTTCCGCATCGTCCCCGTCCGCGATCTTGCCGTCCGCCGCGCCTTCAGCTCCGTCGCACTCGCCAGCCCGCAGCCCCAGGGCATCGCACTCGACTTCCGCCGCTTCCTTGCCGCGCAGTTCCGGCCACCGACACTGGCAACGCCTGCCGCCAAAGCAGGTGAAGCTCCCAAAGCCAGCCGGAAAACCACGGGCAAATCCCCTGCGCCCCGCACCGCAGCCAACCCTGCAACGCGCTCCGCAAACCGCCCCGGCGGCAGCCGATAAATTCCTTCAATTCCCCATCAGAACTACTGCTTGGACATCGCGTTTTGCCGCGCCCACACTGGTTGCATGTCGAAGAATCTCTTTTTCGTCGGGCTCATCCTTGCCGCCAGCGGACTGCTTTCTCCGCCGCTTGCTCTGGCCGCTGGTCTTGTCTACGGCCTCAGCGTCACCCATCCCTACCACCTGGATGCCCGCCGCCTTGCCCGCTTCCTGCTTCAGGTCTCCGTCGTCGGCCTCGGCTTCGGCATGAACCTCTCCGAGGTCCTGCGCGTCGGAGCCTCCGGCTTTCTTTACACCGCCGCCGGCATCAGCTTCGCCCTGCTCCTCGGCTGGATTCTTGGCCGCCTGCTTCGCGTTCCGCGAACGGCCTCTTTCCTCATCTCCGCCGGCACCGCCATCTGCGGCGGCAGCGCCATCGCCGCGCTGGCTCCTATCCTCGGCGCTGATGACGAAGCCATGGCCGTCTCCCTTGGCACCGTCTTCGTTCTCAACTCCGTCGCCCTGCTTCTGTTTCCCGCCATCGGCTCAGCACTCCATCTCTCCCAGACCCAGTTCGGACTCTGGGCCGCGCTTGCCATTCATGACACCAGCTCCGTCGTCGGTGCCGCTGCCAAATATGGCGCCATTGCCCTGGCCGTCGGCACTACCGTCAAGCTGGCCCGCGCTCTCTGGATCGTCCCCGTCAGCGTTGCTGCCGCCACCGCACACCGCTCCCGCAAGGCGCAGATCCAGTGGCCCTGGTTCATCCTCTTCTTCTGCCTGGCTGCCGTTGCCAATACCTATCTGCCCGCGCTTCACTTCCTCTTTCCCACGCTGAACCACCTCGGCGTCGTTGGCCTCACTGTCACGCTCTTCCTCATCGGCACCGGCATCCATCGCAACACCCTCCGCGAGGTGGGCTTCCGTCCGCTGCTGCAGGGCATCCTGCTCTGGATCGTCGTCGCCACCACCTCGCTCTGGCTCATCCGCATCGGCATCCTGCACCTGTAATCGGCAACCAACAGACCAGTGCGGATGCCGATCGCCGACACTAACTTCCAAACCTCCGGGCAAAGCCGCACTCCAGCGCGGCTTTGCCTTTGGCTCTCTCTCGCGGCATTCGCGACCAGTGAGAGCGCCGCCCATGCTGCGGTTGCCTCGGAGGGCGCGGTCAGAGCCGCGCCTGTGCCGCATGCAATGCCTGTCAAGGGGTGCGGACGGAAGATTTTTCTAACTCGCTGATTGCAAACAGAATTCTTGCTGTCCAGACTGGCAGGGAATTTTGCTGCATTTTTGTACTCTCGCAACAGTGGCAGAAGCGCGCGCTGTGTGCTGCTGTCGCAGGCTGCAGGAGGCGGGCATCGCCATCCGAGCCGGAAATCTCTGTGGGTCTTTCGACCCGGGGAGAACGAGGACAAACGACGATGGCAAATCTTCTGGTGAACGTGGAAAAAGGAATCGTAATCGGCGTCGAGGACGCCCTGCGCTGGCTGGGCAAGGCCAAGGTTCTGCTGGCGGCGGCTCCGGCTGTTGTAGCCGCTCTTGCCACGCTGGTCTCTGCGGTGGAAAAGCCGCTCACCGATCTTGGCGGCGTGGCTGGCAACCCGCTCAACTTTGCACTCGACTACCAGACCGCGGTCGATCTGAAGGCTGTCTGGCCTGATGTGAAGAGCTTCCTCGAGTCGCTCGGAGTCAAGTTCTGACCCGGCTTCTCCGAGGAGCGTGCGTACGGGTCTGACCCGTGCCTCCGGCAGGGTCGTCGCCAACCAGCGTCGGCTCTGCGCAACGCCTTTTCGATCTGCTCGCGGCATACTGCGTCATGCCAGTTGCAACCGCGTCACAGGTTTCACGCATCGCCGTGCTCCGGCTCCTCCTGCTCCGGCGCATCCCACTCGGGAGCATCGCCGTCCAACTCCTCCACTTCGTTTTCCAGCGCCACATTCCACTGCCGAAGTACCGCATGAATCGTGCGCGCGGAGAAGCCGGCAGCGACCAGCCGACGCATCACGCGTGCCGTCTGCCGCGCATCCTCCGGCTTCTGGATGCGTTTGCGTTCCAGGTGTTCCCGTGCCAGCTGCACCTCGTCCACATCGGCAAACCGCGCCTCCACCGTGCGAGCCGCCAGCTCTCGGTCCACACCCTTGGTGGCCAGGTCGTTGCGCAGCCGACGCGGACCGTGCTTCTGGTTTTGCTGCCGCATCTGCACAAAATTTTCTGCATACGCGCCGTCATCCACCAGCTTGTAGGCCTGCAGACGCTCCAGCACCGCCTGGACACTGGCGGCGCCCTGGTCGCCCGGCTCTGCGCGTGACCTCAGCTTGCGGCGCAGATCGGCCATGGTGCGCATCTGCTGGCCCAGCAGCTTCAGCGCATACTCGTGTAACTCCGATTCATCGAGGGGCTGCCGAGGTTTCTGCGATCGTTTTGCGCGGGAAAACTCCATGCATGGGCAGTGTAACGCGGCTGCCTCAGACTCTTGGCGGAGTCTCGCGCACCGGCACATCGACTGTGATCAGCACGCCCTGTGGTTCCAGGTTGCGCACGGTGATGCTGCCGCCATACTCCCGCAGAATCTCTGCGGAAAGGCTCAGGCCAATCCCGGTGGCCACGTCGGCATCGCTGCCGGTGTGCAGCGCTTCCAGCAGCCGCTCCGGATGGCTGAGCCTGGCGCCGCTGTAGCGCATTTCCAGGCGCACGCATTCCCCATGCAGCATGGCCTGCACCAGAATCCGTTTTGCCGTCTGCACGCGGTTGGACTGCACTGCACTGATGGCACTGGCAAACAGATGCATGAGCACCTGCCGGATGCGATGCTGGTTGCCATAGAGTTTGGGCAGTCCTGTATCGAGCTGCTGGGAAAACTCAATCGACTCCCGCAGAAAATCGGCGCGGTGCAACTGCTCCACGTCGGCCAGCAGCTCGCCGATCTCAAACTCCGTATAGCGCTCGCTCTGGTCGCGGGTCAACTGCGTGAGCCGGTTAATGGTGGAGCGCATGCGCCGCGCCTCCAGCAGAATGGCCTGCGTGGCCGTATGTTCCAGTCCCTGCGGCAGCAACTCCTCCAGCAGCGAGCCGTAGCCGAGGATGACGGTCAGCGGATTGTGCATCTGCTGCACAAGCCGGGTGGCCAGATGGCTGGTTCCGGTGGAGCGCTCGGCGTCGATGAGCCGACCCAGCGTGAAGCTTTGTGCGCGTGCGGAGCGCAGCCGCTCGGCCAGAATGTGCAGCGGCAGCAGGTCGTCGGCAGAGAGCGGTGTCGAAGCCCGCGGGTCGGCCAGCAGGATGGCGCCATCGACCTCTCCGTCGCCCATCAGGATGGCGGTGAAGCGGGTCTGGCGCAATCGCGCCAGATCATCGCCGGGAACCAGCCAGGGAGCCAGATCCAGATCGTGGGCAAGGTCGGCAATGCGGGGCAGATGCTGGTCCAGCGCGTTGGTCGGCAGGCGGTCCAGCACAGCATCGAGCGCGCCGACCGTGGCGCGATCCAGCCCGGCGCTGCCAGCCACAGAGAGACGACCGCTGCGCTGGCGCAGCACCAGCGCCACGCGGCGGAAGCAACTCTGTGCTGCGATCATGGCGCAGACCTGAGCCAACTGCTGCTCGAACTGGGCCAGGCTGCGCGCGGTCAACTGCTGATCGGCGTAGGACTGCAGTTCGGTGCGGATGGTGCGTTCCCTTCGGCTGGCCAGTACGTTGGCACTGATTTCATCCTCCATGGCCAGCAGCAGCAGTCCGATGGCGAGCAGGACCTTGCTGAGTACCCAGGCGCGAGCCAGCGAGATCATGAAAGCATCCATGGCAGTTCCCTGGACACCCATGAAGGGCGGAACGGCCCAGACCACCAGTCCCAGGACAGCAAAGAAGACACCGGGCGAGAGACGGCGATAGGTGTAGAGCACCAGGAGCGCCATCATGAGCAGGTTGCCGGAGATTCCGATCCACAATGGCCAGTAAATGTTTCCATGATCAAAGAACCAGGCGCAGGCTACGGCAGCGGTGAAGACCACCAGCTCGGCGAGCCAGATGGGGATGACGTTGTCCTGCAGGCTCCAGAGGAAGGCTACGCCGATGGCCGACCAGGCCAGAAGCAGATAGATCCAGATCTGCGCGCCGTGCGGATGGGGCAGCAGGCCGTTCGAGAGGATGCTGTAGACGACCAGCGGTGCAATGTAGGGAACGACGAAGAGGATGCGGCGACGACCCAGCTGGAAGCTGAGCGGAGAAAGCGAGCCGAGCAGGAAGGCGGAGGCGACCATGAGCACCGTGGGACCGGCGATGCTCATCCATGGGGCGCTGGGCGGCAGTGTGCCCTGGAAGGGCCAGGCCATGGGCGAATGGATGCTCATGGTGACGCGCCAGAAGAAGATTGCGTACAGCTCGGTGCAGCCGATGCCCAGCAGCCACAGCACGGTGCGGGTACTGCGCACGCGCAGGGCCAGATAGACAAAGGCGAACAGAAGCGCGCCGATGAGTGCTACCGCCGGGATTTGATAGTCGTCGAGCATCGGACAAGGTGACCTGTGGCTGACGGATTCCGGTCCTGTGCTGCCGCGCACTCCCGCGAGGGCAGAAAACTCCAGCTTTCATGATCGTGACAACTGCTTCATTCGACCATGCGTCTAAAGTTGTATGCAAATGACCCAAAAGAGTGCAGCGCACGAGGCAACCCGGTATGTGTAACGCGGAGCATCCGCCAGCGGCGAGCTTCCGGTCAGGTAGGCGTGGCGCGGAAGCAGCAGATTTGGACCGGCCGCGGCCGAGCCGGGTCCCGGAATCCGGGATCGGCAGAGCCTTGCTGAGACGAGGATTGCCCTGCCTGGCGTTGGCTTGCCTGCAGGTGCTTGCCAGCGTTCCTGCCGCGTATGCGGCGGGAAAGAAGCAGAAGCCATCCGAGGTGACCTACACGCCAATGCCGCTGGACTCCGGCTTTGGTCCGCTGGACCTGAGCCCACCCCCCATGCCGCCGGAGCAGATCATTGCCCGATTCACGGCGCAGGAGTCGGCCTTCCGTGCGGCGCTGGACCACTACACCTATCGCCGCGCGGTCACGGTGCAGACGATCGACGACGACAACAAGGTGGATGGGCAGTACTACGAGGTGGACGACGTGATCTTTGATCCGGATGGCAGGCGAACAGAGCGGGTGGTGCAGGCGCCGCCGAATACGCTGCAGCGGATTACGATGTCGCCGGCGGATTTCCAGGATATTCAGCAGCGGCTGCCGTTTGTGCTGACCCAGGAGGATGTGGGCCAGTACAACGTGAGCTATGTGGGTCGGGAAAAGGTGGACGAGGTGCTTTGCTACGTCTTTGACGTGGCTCCGAAGCAGATGGTGAAGGGCAAGCGGTACTTTCAGGGACGCATCTGGGTGGACTCCGAGGCGATGCAGATTGTGATCACGAACGGGAAGAACGTGCCGGATGATCTGCGCAAGGGACACGAGGATCTGTCGCCGCCGTTCACGACCTATCGCCAGCAGGTGGATGGGAAGTACTGGTTTCCGACGTATACGAAGGGCGAGGGGATTCTGCACTTCAGCGGCGGCAACGGCTACCTGAGCCAGGATGTTCACATCCGTGAGATCGTCAAGTACACGGACTACAAGCAGTTTGGCTCAGAGTTCAAGCTTCTGTACAACGGGCAACAACTTCCCGCCAACCCGCAGCCGTGAGGCGCGCGCGGCAGGTGGTGCATTCTGGGACAGTGGAAGTGCCTTTGGAGTGGGCGTCCGTAATCTGGCGCGGAAGAGCCGTCTTCGGTACTATCGGCGGGTATGGAGAAACCTTGAGGATATTTTTTCAGGTTTCTACAAAATTCTGCCGCGAGGTGCTGCATGTCTGTTTCCCTGTCTGCAAGTGATGCCATGGAGATCAGTCCCCGATTCCGCCAGACGGTGGAGGAGCGGATTGCACGGCTGGAGCGCGATGCCGCCACCGATGAGCTGAACCTGGCAACGCTGGTCCACCCGGACCATATCCGGCGACACAGCAAGCTGGTGGCCATGCAGCGGGCCGAAGCACTGCGCATGCGGATCTTCCTCGATCGGGCACGGACACGACTCCCACGCCCCATGCTCGAACTGTAAGCAGCATGCATGGCATGCAGCAGTGGCGCGGCTTTGGCCGCGCCACGCTTGTTTGCTGCGCTCCCGTTGGTCGCGGAGTGCGGTGGCGGTGGAAGCAGGGAACAGCAACAGCAAACGCAAAGTCTCTTCACTGAGAACGAACCCGGGGATGCCGGGATGGAGGGTGCTTTTGGGGTGTGGAGAAAGTGCTTGACAGCACTTTTGTCGGGGCAAGTGGTGGGCTTTTCCGGGGCTTCTGCACATGGTTTCAACAGGGCTGTGGAGCGGTAAGTTGTTGCGTGGTGTGGACCTGTACGAATTTTCCCGAATTTGCACGGAATCGGAGGGTGGTTTTTCGCCCGATTTTCCCTGTTGCGCGACAGTGCGGGGGGTCGTAGTCTCGGGAAACGTTGTTGCTTCCCGTCGGCGGATCGAAGAGACGAGACGGAGCGCGGAGCAGAGCCAGAGAATGGCCGCCGGCGACTCCGGAAGCGCAGCAGGCAAGGGCTGAGGGATATCCGGAGCTGCAGGGGATGCAGGCCGGAGTCCGAAGGCGCGAAGCCTGCTGTGGGTTCGATGCGAAGGCGGGCACAAGACCACGATGAAGGTGCGGCCGGGCGATGCCGGCGGCGAAAAAAACGTGCGTTGCCGCGCGTGGGGAGAGTTGTTGTCTCCGGCAGGGTTGCGGCGCATGGAAGACTGAATTTTTTTTGGCAAGGAGCCAGTGACAGACGATGCGACCCCGGAAGTTGATTTTGTGTGTGGATGGGAATGAGCGGGCTTTGGCGGTACGACGGTTTTTGCTGGAGACGCGAGGATTTCGAGCGGTGACGGCGACGACGCTGCAGGAGGCGGTAGAGGTGCTGGGCAGCCAGCAGGTGGACCTGGTGGTGGCGGAGCTGCGGTTGCCGCAGATGGATGGCAATGCGGTGATTGGACAGCTGAAGCAGTTGATGCCGGAGTTGCCGATGCTGCTGACGAGCGAGAGCGTGCGTGCCGGGGAACGGCCGCACCAGGCGGATGCGTTTCTGGGCAAGGGGAATTCCTCGGCGGCCGAGCTGGTGGAGCGGATCCGGGTGATGAGCGCTCGCAAGCGCGGTCCGCGCAAGGTTTCGGTGGCGCGTCAGTTGCAGTTTCCCGGGATTGCGGTGGCCGGCTAGCGCGGTAGCATCATCTGAGGATGATCGAGCAGACGGGATGATCCGTGTGCGGAGAATTGGGGCTGGCAGGCGATGAATTTGGCGACGATTCTGGATCTGGTATCGCGCACGACCGAGGCGACGATCCTGGTGTTGGCGACGCTGTTTCCGATCGTGAATCCGATTGGAAGCGCGGCGGTGTTTCTGTCGATGGTGGGCTCGCTGGAGGATGGGCTGCAGAAGCGTCTGGCGGGCCGTATTACGCTGTACAGCTACTGCCTGCTGGTGGTTTCGATGATTGTGGGCGGGAAGATTCTGTCGTTTTTCGGGATCTCCTTGTATGCGGTGCAGATTGGCGGCGGGCTGGTGGTGGCGGCCAGCGGCTGGCAGCTGCTGACCAAGGATGCGCAGCGTGATCAGCCGAAGGTGGCCAATCCGGATGAGGTGATGGCACAGGCGTTCTTTCCGTATACGCTGCCGATTACGGTGGGCCCGGGATCGATTTCAGTAGCGATTGCGCTGGGTGCGCATCTGCCGTCGCAGCTGCATGTGGCGGGGTTCTTTTCGCCGCTGGTGCTGATTGCGTCGCTGGTGGGAAGTGCGCTGGTGTGCGCGCTGGTGTTTGTGTGCTACCGGTGGGCGCGGAATGCGGCGCAGCTGCTGGGCGGAACGGGAACGATGGTGCTGATGCGTCTGTCCTCGTTCATACTGTTCTGCATTGGGGTGCAGATTCTGGCGACGGGACTGCGCAGCTTTCTGCATACGATTCACTGGCACTGAGGCTAAAGCAGAATCCGCATACGTATACCTGGTCCGGTATCTGAGAAGTTGGATTTTTCTCGAGGAAAAATCCAGTCTGAGATCTCTGCCGCGGGGGACAGTTCTGCGGATTCTGCCCAAGGCAAGCCCCGGGACGTGGAGAGGCTATCGGTCCTGGGATGTGGGCGCTTCGTCTGCTGCCTGTGGTGTGGGCCGGACGATGGGGCGACCGCGGTCATTCCAGGCGAGACGGGCAAAGGGACAGTGGTGGTCGTGGGTGAAGAGGACGAGCCAGTCCTCGGGGATGGCGCGCGCGTAGAAGCGTTTGCGCTGCTCGATGACGGTGAGTGGATCGAGGTCGTAGGCCATGCCCCAGGTGAGATCGAGGTGAGCGCTGGTGGGGATGAGGTCGGAGATGTAGCAGGCGTGCTGGCCGCGGCTTTCGATGTGGATGGCCTGGAGCTGGGGCGTGTGTCCGGGGAAGAGCTCGACGTGGATGTCGGGATGGATGCGGGCGTTGCCGTCGAGCAGGGTCATCTGTCCGGAGGCGAGGAGCGGCTCGTAGTTGTCGGCCATGTAGCTGACGCCGTCGCGCTCGCGCTGGAGGCGGCTGTCGTGGACCTCGCCGCGCTGGGCGAAGTAGCGGGCGCGAGGGAAGGTGGCGACGAGCTGTCCGGAGGCATCGCGGCGGGTGTTCCAGCCGGAGTGGTCGAAGTGGAGATGGGAGTTGAGGACGAGGTCGACGCTGTCGAGGGAGATGTCAGCGGCGGCAAAGGCCTGCGGTAGCAGTGCCTTGGCGGCGTAAATCTCCTGCTGCTTCGGGGTGAGTTTGTCGCCGATGCCGGTTTCCAGGACGACGGTGGTGTGGCCGTTGCGGAGGACGACGGTGTTGGTGCCGAGCAGGATGCGGTTCTGGTCGTCGGCGGGCACGCGGCGCTGCCAGAGGGGGCGCGGGATGACACCGAACATGGCACCGCCGTCGAGGAAAAAGAAGCCGTCAGTGAGGATCGTGATCTCCCAGTCGCCGACCCGGGTGCGACCGCGGATGAGCGCCCCGGAATCGGGGCGCTCGGCCGGATGCCGGGGTGACGGCGGGTTCATTGGGCGGATCCAGCGGGCAGCGGCATCAGGTACTGCTCGAAGTGGTCGAGGATGCTGGTGTAGAGGTGCGGACGCACTTCGGAGCCAGCGATGGAGTGGGTTTTGCGGGGATAGAGGTTGAGGGCGTAGGGGATGTTGTGCAGGGTCATCTGCTGCACGAACTGGATGGAGTTTTCCAGGTGTACGTTGTCATCGCCGGTGCCGTGGATGAGCAGCAGATGGCCCTTGAGGTTGGCGGCGAAGTGGACGACGGAGAAGTCGTCGTAGACCTGGGGCACGGTGCGCGGATCGCCCAGATAACGCTCGGTGTAGATGGAGTCATAGTCGCGCCAGCTGGTGACGGGAGCGACGGAGACACCGGCGCGGAAGCGGTCGGAGTGAGTGAGCGCCCAGAGGGTGAAGGTGCCACCCCAGCTCCAGCCCCACCAGCCCTGGCGACGACGGTCAAGCTGGGGAAAACGGGCCAGTGCGGCGTCGGCGACGGCGAGCTGGTCCTGCAGCTGCATGGGTCCGAACTGATGCCAGGCGGCCTGCTGGAAGTCCCGGCCCCGGTCGTCCATGCCGCGCCCGTCGGCGTGGACGACGGCAAAGCCGTGCTGGGCGAGGACGACATCGAAGAGGTAGCCGTCGCCACCCCAGTGGTTGGTGACCGTCATGACGCCGGGTCCGCCGTAGGGATTGAGGATGAGCGGAACGGAGGCGGGATCGGTTTTGCCGGGAGGCAGCAGGATGGTGGCGTAGAGGGTGGTGCCGTCAGCGGCGCGGGCTGTGAACTGCTGCGGAACGGGCAGATGGTCGTGGGCGAAGACGTCGGTGTGCCAGACGAGCTGGCAGGAGCCAGCGGCGCGGCAGACCTTGAGCTGAGGGGTGGTGGTACGGCTGGAAAAGTCATCGCTGAAGGCACCGCCGGAGGGTGCGAAGTGACCGTCATGGACACCGGGTTCGGAGGTCAGGCGGGTCTTTTGCCCGTCCCAGGTGACCTGCCAGAGCTGACGTTCGGTCCAGTTGCCTTCGTTGGACTGGTAGTCGACGAGGTGGTGGACGGGATCGACGTTGAGGACGCGGGTGACCTCGAAGTTGCCGCGGGTGAGCTGCCGCTCGAGGGTGGCGTCGGCAGCCATGGGGTGGCTGGAATCGTAGCGGTAGAGGTAGATGTGGGTGTGGCCGTCCTGCCAGCTGGTGAGGATGATGTGTCCGCTGCCGACCCAGACGTCATAGCGCTCGTCGAAGAAGCGGGGGTCGGATTCGGCAAGGACGGCGCGAGCCTGTCCGGTAGCGACGTCGGCAAACCAGAGGGTTTTGTGCTGATGGTCACGGGTGAGGGTTTCCGCCCAGAGGGTGTGGGCATCCACCCAGCCGAAGCGCGGGATATAGTCCTCGTTGGGACGGACGGGGAGCTGGATCCAGGTGGTCGCGCCGCCGCTGGCGGAGACGACGCCGAGCCGGACGGAGGGATTGGGATCGCCGGGCTGGGGATAGCGCTGGGTGGCAACGGCGGCGTGGGTGGGTAGCCAGTCCTCAATGGGGTACTCGGGGACTTTCGACTCATCCATCTGCAGGTAGGCGATGCGCTGGGAGTCAGGCGACCAGAAGAGATTGCTGCGGACGCCAAGCTCCTCCTCATAGACCCAGTCGACCTGACCGTTGAGCAGGGTGGCAGAGGAGCCGGGCGTCAGCGAGCGGACGGTGGCGGCAGTGCCGTCGGCAGAAGGCAGGGCGACGACCGAGAGGCCGTGGTCGCGGATGAAGGCCAGGGAGTGACCATCGGGCGCCAGGGTGGGGGAATCCTCCGAGGCCTGGCCGGAGGATGCAACCTGGACGGCGTGGCCGGAGGCAAGATCGTAGAGCCAGAAGACTCCATCCTGGTCGAGCAGCAGGTGCTGGCCGTCGGGAGTCCAGAGATAGCCGGCCTGCTGGTAGCGCTGGCGATGGTCGGCGGCCTGTTCATTGGCCTTGCCGGAGGAAAGCGAGGCCAGCTTGTCGGCACTGAGCAGCACGTGGGGTTTGCCGGTGGCCAGATCAATCTCCATGATTCCCTGGGCGTCCTGATAGGTCAGGTGATGACCGTCGGGCGACCAGGTGAGTCCGCTGGGGGCGTGGCCGATCATGGAGCCGTGGGCAAAGATGTCATCGACGGTGAGCTGGCGGTCAGCGGCGTGGGCAGCCGTGGCCAGAAGGAAAGTGCCGGCCAGCGCAAGGGCTGCAGCCGGACGGGAATGCCTGGGCAAGAACATCAATGAGTAACCTCCTGTCCGTGGCAGTGTATCGCACCGGCGATGGGAGGTTGCAGGGGTGGGCAGAGGATATGCGCAGGGAGGATCGGCGGCGGGTGCGCGGGATCGTCCAGGCGTAGGCGACGTGGCAGTGCGGTATGCCGGGACGACCTTCCGTATGTGGTACGCGGGTGGGCGCGAGCAACTGCCAGGAGGGAATTCAGACACGGATGCATAGGGTAGCATCGGGTACGCGTATATTCCGTAGAGCGTGTTTCACGGAGCATACACGCGTCCTTGCGGGCGGCAGGGCCGCGCGAGTCGCGGCTGTTACGAGGCCATCAGGCGAGCGACGAAGTCGTAATCCACCTTTGCCGCCTGCATCGTGGTCTGTCCGTGGAATGGCGGGTCGTGATCGACGATGAAGTACTTCACACCGGCTTCGCGCGCCGCCTCGTAGGCTGCTTTGAGCGGAGCGACTCCGGTTCCGAGATCGACGATGCTGGCTGCGGCGCGGCGACTCAGCTCGTTGTCGGGCGGGGTGATGGAGCTGAAGTCCTTGAAGTGGAGCAGGCGGACTCGACCGGGGTTGGCGCGGATGATGGCCGCGGGGTCGGCTCCGCCGACAGCGGCCCATCCGGCGTCGAGTTCCAGCTTGACGAGCTTCGGGTCTGTTTCCCGGAGCAGTATCTCGTAGCCGGTAGTGTTGCCCTCGACCTTGCGAAAGTCGAAGTTGTGGTTGTGGTAGGCGTACTGCATGCCGCGCTTCTGCGCGCTTTCGCCGATCTGGTTGGCCAGGGCGGCCACGCGGCGGAAGTCGTCGGCGGTCATGTGATTGACCCGGTCGAGAACGCTGGCGAAGTTGCCGCTCGTTGGCGGCTCCGGCGGC
>JAKBAG010000297.1 GCA_021809235.1 Acidobacteriota bacterium | reverse complement strand
TGGTGCTGGAGTTTGCCGAGCAGGCAAGGCTCTACGTGCCGCTGACGCGCCTGGACCTGATCCAGAAATATCGCTCGACCGACGCCGGACCCGCACCGGAGCTGAACAAGCTGGGATCGCAGCAGTGGGCCAAAACCAAGGCCCGCGTGAAGAAGGCGATGGCCGACATGGCCGACGACCTGCTGAAGCTCTACGCGGAGCGCCATGCGGCACGCGGTCATGCCTTCAGCCCGGACAATGACTTCCAGCGTGAGTTCGAGGATGCGTTTGACTTTACGGAAACCGACGACCAGCTGAACGCGATTGAGGACATCAAGCGCGACATGGAATCGGAGCGGCCCATGGACCGGCTGCTGTGTGGCGATGTGGGCTACGGCAAGACGGAGGTGGCCATGCGCGCCGCCTTCAAGGCGGTGCAGGACGGCAGGCAGGTGGCCGTGCTGACGCCGACAACCATCCTCTGCTTCCAGCATTTTGAGACCTTCAAGAAGCGCTTTGCGCAGTTTCCCATCACCGTGGAAATGATCTCTCGTTTTCGCACGCCGAAGGAGCAGAAGGCGGTGCTGGAACAGGTGGCAACCGGCAAGGTGGACATCCTGATCGGCACGCACCGGCTGCTGAGCAAGGATCTGCAGTTTCAGGATCTGGGTCTGCTCATCATCGACGAGGAGCAGCGTTTTGGCGTCAAGCACAAGGAGCGGCTGAAGGAGATGCGGCGCGCGATTGACGTGCTGGCCATGAGCGCAACGCCGATTCCGCGTACGTTGCATATGTCGCTGGTGGGCCTGCGCGACATGAGCGTGATCGAGACGCCGCCCAAGGATCGCATGGCCATTCAGACAGTGGTGGCCAAGTTTGACGAAAAGCTGGTGCGGTCTGCCGTGGAGCTGGAGCTGGAGCGCGGCGGTCAGGTGTATTTTGTGCACAATCGCGTGGAAAGCATCTATGAGATCGGGATGCTGATCCAGGATCTGGTGCCTGCGGCGCGCGTGGTGGTGGCACACGGGCAGATGGGCGAAAGCGACCTGGAAAAGGTGATGCTGGCCTTCATGCGGCGCGAATACGATGTGCTGGTGGCGACATCGATCATTGAAAACGGGCTGGATATTCCGCTGGCAAATACGATTCTGATCAATCGCGCGGATCGCCATGGGCTGAGCGAGCTGTATCAGCTGCGCGGGCGCGTGGGCCGCTCGAACCGCCGCGCATATGCCTACCTGCTGATCCCTCCTGAGCGCGAACTGACGGAGATTGCGCGGCGGCGGCTGGCTGCACTGAAGGAGTTCAGTGATCTGGGTGCGGGCTTCAAGATTGCCGCGCTGGACCTGGAGCTGCGCGGAGCCGGCAACCTGCTGGGCGGCGAGCAGAGCGGCCACATTGAAGCCGTGGGCTTTGAACTGTATACGTCGATGCTGGAGGATGCGGTGAAGCGGCTGAAGGGCGAGCACGACGAGGCGCGCACCGGCACGCAGCTGAATCTGGGCATCGCACTGCGCATTGACGAGCAGTATGTGAGCGAGGAAAACCAGCGGCTGCGGCTCTACAAGAAGATTGCCGGAGCAGCCGGAGCCAAGGACATCGAGGAGATTCGCGCGGAAATGCTGGACCGCTACGGTCCGCTGCCGGAGCATGCCGAAGCGCTGCTGACCGCCGCCGGACTGCGGGTGCTCTGCGAGCAGGTGGGCGTGGCGCAGCTGGATCGCAAGCGCGAGTTCCTGCATCTGCGCTTCACCGAGCACGCCTCGGTGGATGCCGAACGGCTGATGCAGGAGGTGGCACGCAAGGCGCGACGCGGAGCGCAATTTACGCCGCAGGGTGTGCTGAAATATCCGCTGACGGCAGCCGATCCGGGTGGTGTAATGAACGAAGCACGGGCGCTGTTGGAGAGTATTCACGCGGCCTGAGTCCGGGCAACGCAAGGAAAGGCAATTGAGAGGATTGGCGATGATACGACGCATGGGGCTGGCCCTGGGCCTGGCAGGAGCGATGATGATGAGCAGCATGGCGGCAACGGCGCAGACGATGGAGGCGAAGCAGGCATTCCTGCACGCCTCGGATGCCTACTTCGATGAGGTCTACTTCCCCTTCCAGCCCACCAACGGCACGCTGGCCGGCTATCACCAGTACGACGCGAAGCTGGAGGACCTATCCGCAGCCAGCCGCACGGCTGAGATTGCCGCGCTGCACCGGGCCGAACAGCGCGTGGAGGCGATTGCCCCCGCAGCTCTGGACCAGCCCACGCGCGCCGATCGCGCCCTGGTGCTGGCCAGCATCCACTCGCGGCTGCTGACGCTGGAGACGATCCGCCCCTGGCAGAAGGATGCCGACATTTACTCCAGCACCATCTCCAATGGGATTTTTTCGCTGATGGAGCGAAAGTTTGCTCCGGCCGATGTGCGGCTGCGCGCAGCGGTGGAGCGCGAAAGGCAGGCACTGGCGCTGCTGCAGCAGGCGCGCGTGAACCTGACGGATGCTCCGCATGTGTACACCGAGATTGCGATCGAGCAGTTGCCGGGGATCATCAGCTTCTTTCAGCAGGATGTGCCGACGGCATTTGCCGACGCGCAGGACCCTGCGGTGCGCGCCGCATTTGCCCACTCCAATGCGGCTCTGATTGCCGGGCTGCAGCAGTATCTGCACTGGCTGCAGACGGAGCTGCTGCCGCGCTCGCATGGCGACTTCCGCTGGGGCGCGGAGACCTTCCGCAAAAAGCTGGCCTACGACGAGATGGTGGATATTTCGCTGCCGCGGCTGCTGTCCATTGGCGAGGCCGACCTGCGGAAGAATCAGGCAGCCTTCAACAAGCTGGCACGCGAAGTGGAGCCGAACAAGGATCCCAGAGCGGTTCTGGAGGAGCTGGGTGCCGATCATCCGGCGCCGGACCAGCTGCTGCAAAGCTTCCGCGACACCTTCAACGGGCTGATCGGATTCATTCAACAGAAGCATATTGTGACCATCCCCTCCCAAGTGCGGCCGATCGTGGAGGAGACTCCGCCGTTCATGCGGGCAACCACGTTTGCCTCGATGGATACGCCGGGGCCGTTTGAGCAGCATGCCACCGAGGCCTACTTCAACGTGACGCTGCCGGACAAAAGCATGACGCCGGAGCAGGTGGAAAGCTACATGCACTCGTTCAACGTGGGCACGATTGTGAGCACGGCCGTGCATGAGGCCTATCCGGGGCACTATGTGCAGTTCCTGTGGGTGCCGAAGGCTCCCA
>JAKBAG010000296.1 GCA_021809235.1 Acidobacteriota bacterium | reverse complement strand
TTGCCATTCGCCAGCGATCACGCCGCGCTGCGACCAGTAGTTCTGCTCTTTGGCGGTGAACTCCTTGGCGTGATAGTTCTGCGCCTGGCCTGCGGAGAGCGGTTTAGAGATGGTAAGCATAGCCTAAAACCTTGGGCCGAAGGTGAACTCCGTCTGCCTTTCTTCCCGCGTCTCAGTGACGGGCTTGGTCTCTGGCGTTGTGGGTACTTGCGGTGTTGTGTGTATCTGCGACGCTTCGGTAGGCTTCGATGCGGTGCGCGGCGGAGCCATTGACGGCGGCTCGATCTTCGCCAGTGTCGGCACTCCCTGACGCGGCTCCCGGACGATGAAGTCATCCTCCAGACGCTCAATGAACTTCGGCTTGGTTGCCGGAACATCCAGCACGGAAAAGGAGAAGCGGGCAACGTAGTTGCCATGCTTCAGGTAGGCGTGCAAGTTCTCCAGGCCGCTGATCTCGGAGTCGAGAACCAGCGGTTCCGTCTGCCGGTCGAGCGAGAAGTTTCTGCCTGCGCGGCTGCCGTCAAAGTGCGTCTCCTTCATGCGCTCGATCTCCACCTTGCCGATAGCGCGGCTCACCCATTCGGCGGCATTCGGTTCCGTCGTCTTGAGAAATATCTTGGTAGCTGGCTGCGAGAGCATGACCTCGGCAAGGTGGCCGTAGATGACCTCCAACTGCGCCTTGCCCTGGAAGCCGAGCACGATTGGGTTACGCGACTTTCGGTTCTCGGTAATGGCGGTGTGGAGTTGCGGTAGCTTCTGCAAGCTGGCTAGTTCGTCGAGAACAAACCAGACGGGATGCTGCTCGGACGTAGGCGCGCTCAGCAAACGGAGAACGAGCATGTCGATCCACAAGCTGTGGAGCGGGCGCAGCGCCTCACGCTCGGCAGGTTGCGAGGTGATGAATATCCAGCCCTGGCGGTTCTTCGACCACTCCCGCGCCGTCCATTCGGTCTTTGCATCGTCCTTCTTCGGGAGCAACCGGAAGCTGTCGGCTACGAGGCTCAGCGAGCCGAGGACGCCGGAACGTTGCTGCGGCGCGGACGGATCGATTAGCGACGCAAGCTCGGTATTCTTGACGCGGCGATCGATCTCCTCCGGATGCGACATCCATTGCACCAACTGCTGTGGAGTGGGCAGTTCGAGCAGGAGATGGGCGAAGATTTTCTGCGGGCTTTCGATGAAGAATTCGCCTTTTTTGTCATTGGTTGGCTGGAAGAGCGAGGCCGCGACGGTGCGGGCCTCGGCTCGTCGCACAAGCTCTTCCGATGGCCCCCAATAGGGGCAGCGGCGGTCAAGCGGATTGAGCACGATGTCGCCGCGGCTCTCATCGTAAAACCGCTCGATGAACTCGCAGGCCGGGTCGTAGAGAATCGCCGAGTGACGGCGCGCCTGAATCTGGCGGAGCATCTGCATGATGATCGTCGTCTTGCCGCTGCCGGTGTCGCCGATGATCTCGAAGTGCTGGTCCTCGGCGCGCAACGGCACGCGAAGCAACTCGCGGCTTTGATCCACGCGGAGGCCAATGCCCGTCCCCTGAATGGCCTTGTTGAACTCCTTCGGCGTGACCAGAACCGGGCCTTTGAGACGCCGCCCGTACTTCATCTCCTTGCGGCGGCGAATGTCCTTCGGGATAGAAAAAGGAAGCTGCAAGAGTAACGCGAGTGCGCCGAATGACAATGGCCATTTGAAGATGTCGATGAGGCCCTGGCCGTCATAGACCTGATGCTGGAGGTAGCCATTGAGTGCAGTGTTCTGGAAGACGGTTGGAGCACTCCGGTAGAGGTATTCCATGCCACGCCGACGTGCGGCATCGGAAAGCGCGAGCGGAATTGGTTTGGCGTTCGACTGCAACGTGGACCCATCTTGAACATCCTCTTCACGGGCGTAGCTGGCGCGTCTCTCCTCGTTCGCGATCAAAAGGACCTGGTACTTTCCAGTCGAGCGAATGGTCGGCACAATAGAGGTCTTGATGTACGTCGGAAGGTAGAACCGCTCCAGCGGCGAGAGCGCAAAGGCGAAGCGCAGATACACGAAGAGTCCCGCCGCAATCACTGCAAGACAGACTGCGCCAAGGGTGTAGATCGGCTGATGCGGCGGCCAGACGATCGTCTCTTTTCTTCCCCACTTTGAGTCAGGCATGGTCGTCCTCCTTGCGTTCTGCAACATACTGCGCGATGACCTCACGCGCGGCGCGGTGCTTATTGGCCTTCACGTTCTGGAGCAACTCCTCGTACTGTTTGGAGTTGATCCGTTCGCCGCAGAGAACCGGCGTCAGCGCATTGGTCAGAAACAGTTGCAGTCCGACAATCTCGGTCATCACATGCCTGAGCGAGATTGCCTCCGAAGGCGATCTTGCCTCGCGCAGCAACACGTCGCGGACCCACTCACCAAGCCGGACACCGCGCGATGCGGCGGCACGTTCCAGTTCGCGGAGTTCCGGTTCCGTCACCTTTGTGCTCGCCGTGACGGTGCGACACTCGCGGCTCAGGCTTTGGTTGGCATCAGCAATGCTTGGTGTCATCCAGACCTCATTTCGTCTGTTTACTCAAAGCGCTCTGGAGCGCCCCGCAAATCGCAAATCGTTCGCATCAAACAAGTAGCTCTGGAGCGCCCCAGAGCGCTCGGCAGCGCCCTCCAAGGGGTGGAGTGTCGAAATACATCCGGTGCGCAGCACCGAACGGGCTTCTGTTCGCTCCACCCTAGCTCCGTGGGCGCAATTCACTGACAGTCTCCGCGGCTTTAGCGGGCTTCACAGGGTTCGCAACAGACTCCGCAGACACCCCATTCTGAGGCGCACGGCGGATACGAAGGCTCTGGGTGGCACGCGCGGCTGCGGGAGTGCGGAGAAACTCCTGGAACTCGCGGTCCTTGGCGAAGACATAAGCCAGCGCCTTGTCCACCACCTCATCGGCAGAGGCATGAAGGAAGCTGGCATACTGATCGATTTGTTCTGCGGTGCTCTCGTCGAGGCGGATCGAGGCCGTAATCTGATGGGTTTGAATGATCTCAAGCAATGGCATAATCGGTGTCCTTTCCGGTTGGGTTGTTGTGGAGATTCGAGACTGGATTCGCGTCGTAAACCGCCTCGCAATGGAAGCTCTCTTTGGCCCGGTTGTAGCCGTTCAAACGGAGCACTTCGCGGATGATGCGGCGGCCTGGCTGCCGCTCGACATGAACGACGAAATCGACAGCCTCGCCGATCTCCGCTTCCACATCGGAGAATGCAGTTTGTGCGTGGGAGCGCATGA
>JAKBAG010000043.1 GCA_021809235.1 Acidobacteriota bacterium | reverse complement strand
TTCCGCTGCTGGCTGCACACTTTCTGGATCGACTGGCCAAGAGTCATGGGCAGCGCTACACGCTCAATGATGAGGCATTGCGCACGATGATGCAGCATGATTGGCCGGGGAATATTCGTGAACTGGAACATGCTATTGAGCGCGCCTGTGCGTTGTCTTCCGGGCCTGTCCTGCAGCTGGGAGATCTGCCCACGCAGCTGCAGCAACAGGGCGTGGAGGCTCACCGGATGCCGCCGCCGGGTGCTGCAGTTGACGACGTATCCAATGGAAATGTGAAGCCGTTGGCGGATATGGAGCGCGACGCCATCCTGCATGCCATACGCACCCTGGGCGGAGACAAGCTGCTGGCAGCCCGGCTTCTGGGCATCGGCAAGACCACTCTCTATCGAAAACTCAAGGAGTACGGAATCGGCGATCCGATGCAGGAGTAGCTTCCCCTGCACGCGATGCGTTTCCCCGCTCGGCATGCCTGTACAGGCATGCACATGCTACCGGCATCCGGCAGGACCGGCTCTGCCCTTCGCCGACCTATGGGTCAGGATCAGGAGAATTTCGATGCAAGCACTTCTTGTGACAGGTATGGAAGGCGCAGCCAACTGCGCACAGGCTCTGCAAGCCATGCTCGGGATATCGATGGAAATCGCTGCCGGAAGACGGGCCGCCATCGCGGCACTCCGCAAGCGGGAGTACGATCTGGTGGTGGTGGACGATTCACTGGCGGATTCCGATCCAGCCGGAACCGATCCGCTTTGGGAGGTCATCGGTATGGCTCAACCGGTGACGGTCAATTTTGTATTGAGCGGCACCGAGCGGGTAGCCCGCGAGATCCGGGCCGCCCTGCGACGGCGTGAGCGTGAGCAGGAACTGGCTCGCAGGGCGGCAACCGCGGCTCTGGAGACAGAACTGAAGTCCACTGTGGCTGGACTGCTGCTGCATTCGCAACTGGCCTTGGCCACCGAACCGTTGCCGGAGCCGGTGGCGGGCAAGCTGCGCCTGATGGCCGACCTGGTGGGTACGCTGCGCGACCAGCTATCCACCGGCGTCACAGCGCAATGAACCGCTGCCGCAGGTGCTTCGGCTGGAATTGCATCGTCGCAGCTGGCATGACTTCCTGCTCCGGGCCGCAAGCCAGGGATGCAAGTTCCATGCGGCATCGCGATGCGGCGATCCACGGAAGGGGCAGGGAATCTGACCGGATTCCCTGCGATACTCTGGGATCATGGCATTCCCCTCCACGGATAGCGCTGTCCTGCTGCTGACCTGTCCCGACCAGCCCGGGCTGGTCGCACGCGTCTCCACTCTGCTCTTTGAGATGGGAGCCAACATCCTGCATGCCGATCAGCATCAGGATCATGCACTGGGTCTTTTCTTCATGCGGGTCGAGTGGACCGCATCATCTTCCGATGCAGCCGCAGCTCCTGCTCTGGACGCGCTCTGCCAGGAGTTTCGCATCCGATTTACTCCTCTGGCCGCGTCGCTTTCCATGCACTGGCAGTTGCGCCGCACCGGGCATCGGCCCAGAATCGCGCTCTTCTGCTCCCAGTATCTTCATTGCGCCGCCGATCTTCTGGAGCGTATCCGCTCCGCCGAACTTGCCTGCGAGGTCGCGCTTATCCTCTCCAATCACCGAACCATCGAGCCTATGGCTGGCTTTTATGGCATTCCCTTCCATTGCCTTCCGGTGACCCCGCAGACGCGGGCGGAGACCGAATCACGTCAGCTCGAATTGTTGTCGGAGGCGGGCGTGGAGTTGATTCTGCTTGCCCGCTACATGCAGATTCTCAGCCCTGAGTTCGTTGCCCGCTACCCATCGGCCATCATCAACGTGCATCATTCCTTCCTGCCGGCCTTCATGGGGGCCAGACCTTACCATGCCGCCCATGCCCGTGGCGTCAAGCTGATCGGGGCCACCAGCCATTACGTGACCTCTGCTTTGGACGATGGACCGATCATTGAGCAGGATGTTGCGCGCATCTCGCATCGGGATCAGGTGGAGGATCTGGTGGCCAGAGGCCGTGATCTGGAGCGCGTGGTACTGGCCCGCGCCGTCAGTTGGCACCTGCAGCACCGCATTCTGGAGTACGGGAACAAGACGGTTGTCTTTGATTAGAGCTGTTCCCGTGTGTCTGCTCCATAAAGTCAAGACGGGATACAGCCGCTATCTGTCTCTCCTGTCTCTCATGTCCGGTCCTGACTGGGCCAAATGGCCTTCCAGCGCTGCTATCCCAGATAGGCTCTCAGTCCCCTGGCGACCTGTCTTGCATCCTTTTTCTCAGTCGTGCATCCAGATATTTGTTGCAACAAGTAAATGACAGCAC
The DNA here is from genome assembly GCA_021809235.1 of Acidobacteriota bacterium. Classification (GTDB taxonomy): domain Bacteria; phylum Acidobacteriota; class Terriglobia; order Terriglobales; family Acidobacteriaceae; genus Acidicapsa. Next base: position 13,834 of record JAKBAG010000043.1, on the reverse strand, counting down.
CCCGTGCTTCTGGAGGAAATCATGCAGATTGGCATTGACAGTTTCGCCGCATCCCTGCCCGACCCGATCACCGGCATCACGCTTCCGCCGGCGCAGCGCATCGCCAACCTGCTTGAGGAGATTGAGTTGGCCGACCAGGTAGGGTTGGATGCCTTTGGCATCGGCGAGCATCATCGTCGCGAGTTTCTGGACTCGGCGCCCTCGATCCTGCTGGCTGCCGCTGCGGCGCGTACGCGCCGGATTCGGCTTGCCAGCGCGGTCACCGTGCTCTCCGCTGCCGATCCGGTGCGGGTCTTTCAGCAGTTTGCCACGCTCGATCTGATCTCCAACGGACGGGCAGAGATTGTAGCCGGACGCGGCTCCTTTACCGAGGCGTATCCGCTCTTTGGCCTGCAGCTGGAGGACTATGACGAGCTCTTCGCAGAAAAGCTTGACCTGCTGTTGCAGATCCGGCAGCATCCGCGCATCAGCTGGAGTGGAAAACATCGTCCTGCCCTGCAGAATCAGGAGATTTATCCTCGTCCGGTGCAGCAGGAGTTACCCATCTGGCTGGGCGTCGGGGGCACGCCGCACTCCTTTGCCCGGGCTGGCATCCTGGGACTGCCTCTGATGGTGGCCATCATCGGCGGTGCACACCATCGCTTCCGCCCGCTGATTGACCTCTACCGCGAGGCGGGGGCGCGGGCAGGGCATGCGCCGGAAAAGCTCAAGGTGGGGTTGCATATGTTTGGCTTTCTGGGGGACACCACAGAGCAGGCCGCCGATGATTTCTACCCAGGGTATGCTGCCATGATGAGCCAGATCGGGCGGGAGCGCGGCTGGCCACCGATAACCCGTGAGCAGTATGACGCTACCCGTTCGCCGAAGGGAGCGTTTTTGATTGGTGATCCGGAGACGGTTGTGGAGAAGATTCTCTATACCCATGAGGTGCTGGGTGGCATTGCGCGGATCGACTTCCAGATGACGGCAGCCTCGATTGCGCCGGAGAAAATGCGCCATGCCATCGAACTGCTGGGCACCCGGGTAGCTCCTGCAGTGCGCAAGGCTCTGGGCGTGGAGCCGGCGCTGGCCTGAGCGATGCCGACCTGAGGAGTTCGCTTGCCGGGTTTCAGCCCTCATGGCTGGCCAGGGATGCTACGGAGCTGCGCTGGCTACAGCAACTGCGTAGCATCCCGTCCCTGCTTTTCGTCCCATGAAACGGCCGGCTCGCGTCTCCGGTAGGCTGAAGACTGGCATTTACCCCAAGGGAAGTGACCCCAATGCGATCTGTACTTCGTTCCAAGATTCACAACGCAACCGTCACCGAGGCGGACCTGAGTTACATCGGAAGCATCACCATCGATCAGAACCTGCTGGATGCCGTTGGCCTGTGGCCGGGCGAAAAGGTTCTCGTGGTCAGCAACACCAACGGAGCCCGGCTGGAGACCTATACGATTGCCGGACCACGCGGCTCCGGCGTCATCTGCATGAATGGTGCCGCGGCACACTTGATTCAACGCGGCCATCAGGTCATCATCATGGGCTTTGAACTGACGGACAAGCCGGTGACGCCTCAGCAGCTTCTCGTCGATGCCGAGAATCGTCCGCTGCGCATGCTGTGATCGTTTTCCCGGAATTCGGCATCTGAAGGAAGCAGAGGAGGACTCGTCATGCGCCGCTTGCAACGATTCTTGCCATGGCATCCACCCGCTTGGAAGGCAGCCTTGAACGCGCAGCAGAGTGTGCCCGCACGCTTTGCGGGCCGGGCTCGCGTCAGCACGCTGTCTGCTGTCGTTCTTTTGGGGGTAACACTGATTGTGTGTTCGCTCCAGGTTTGTCCATCTCTGGCAGCTCAGTCTATCTCCCGGGCTGTGAAACCGCTGGCACCCGGCACCATCCTGCCCGTCAGTCTGGATACGGCAGTGCACTGGAATCATGCGTATCCGGGACAGCGCATTCGGGCTACGGTGATGCAGTCGATTCCGGGAACGGCTATCCATCGCGGAGCACGGCTGGAAGGCGAGGTAATTGCCGTTACCCAGGCTCCGCAGCATCGTCTGGTGCTGCGCTTCACCACGCTGCGCTTGCGTCATGCCCAGCTTCCGGTAGCTGTAAGTCTGCGTGCCATGGCTTCGTTGCTGGAGGTGGAAGAGGCCGAAGTTCCGGAGGATATGGCCATGCGCGGAACGGTGCCGGAGAATGCCACCACGCGCCAGATTGGCGGCCAGCAGGTCTATCGCGGAGGCGGTCCCGTGGCCGAAGGGATGGTTGCCGTGGGGCAGCCGGTGGCCTACGGGATTCTTGCGGTCCCGATGGCTCATCCCGGTGAGCCTTGCCGGGCTTCCGTGGGGGATTCGTCCTCACCCCAGGCCTTCTGGGTCTTTTCCTCGGATGCCTGTGGACTCTATGGCTACGATCATCTCCGGTTGGAGCATGCCGGGCGCTCCAGGCCTGCGGGCGAAATTGTCTTCACGGCGTCGCATCCCAATGCGACCCTTCAAAGTGGTTCTGGATTGCTCCTTCGCGTGCGGCCGCCGGATTCCACGGCACCGGCGCTGCCATCCGGCAGTGAGATGGGCACCCACCAGCAGGCAGACTAGTCCGCAAAGTCCTGCCGGTTCCAGGTGGATCCCCGTATCTCCGCCGATCCGGGGGGCGTTTGCTGACAGTACTGTTCGGAAATCAGAAATAAATGCATTTTCCGGGCTTTGCCGATTGTTCTCTTCTGCCGCTATGATGGACCACGCGCAGCTTCTCCCGATGGCGGCTGCGCTCTGCGACAGGAGCACGTGATATGCGCAACAGGGCTGTTTTCGCTGTTCTACTGCTGGGTACGCCCTTGCTTTGGGGATCCTCACACAAGACAACGGTCTCCCAACTGGTTCAGTTGGTGGATGAGGCCCGTACGGATCACCTGACAGACGATCAGTTGAACCAGCGCCTGAATAATATTCAGCTTGTTGAGTCGCTCGATTCCGGCACCTGGCAGAAGCTGACAGACGAATCGCCAGGGCAGAAGACAACGGAAGCCCTGCGTGCGCTGTATGCCAGCTCGGCATTTCTGCCTCCGTCGGCAGGAACGGTGCTCCCGGATGCACCGCCCAGGATTGCCGATCAACGCGCGATCATGGCTAGAACCATCAACTACGTCCTGCGTACCATTCCCGCACTGCCCAATCTGCTGGCTGTCCGGGATACGGCGCACTTTACCGACACGGGGGTGGGATTCGATGCCGGTAACTCCGTGACGCGCGGCGGGCTGCTGCTGCTCGGGGAAGATCAGACCCCGGTCACGATTCGGGATGGCGTGGAAACGGATACTCCTGCGGCACGCAAGGCATCCGCCACGCATGGGAAAGAGAACTTCCACGAGGCTCGGGATCTGGTTTCCTGGGGAGAATTTGGTCCTGTGCTGACCACCGTCCTGCTGGATGCGGCGCATGGGCAACTGGCCTGGGAGCATTGGGAGCAAAGCAACGGCCAGCGGCTGGCGATCTTCCATTTCGTGGTTCCGCGCACAGCGTCCCACTACTCTGTCCATTATTGCTGCGATGTCCGTTACGGTCCGGCGCTTGATGGTCAGCATCAGACCATGATTTCCGTCCCCAGTGTGCTCCTTGCCGGCTATCATGGGCAGCTCGCCATTGATCCGGCCACCGGAGTGATCCGGCAGATTCGTCTCACCGTGGATCCGCGCCCGGGCGAGAGCCTGCTGCGCGGTGCCATGCGCATTGAGTGGGGGCCAATGACTGTTGGCTCTTCGCCCAAGATCGTTCCATTGCACAGTGTGACGCTGACCACAACGCCCGACAAGTGGGAGCAGCGCGGCATCATCCAGACCGTCGATCGGACACGTATCAACGAAACCGAGTTCAGCGCCTATCATCGCTTCGGCTCCGAAGCTCGCATTATTACGGATGTGGCCAGCGAGCAGCCGACGGCGGCCCCGGAATCGTCATCCGGAGCGCCGTCCGGTTCTTCCGCGCCTCATCCGGATGCGGTGGGGGCGGCGTCGGTTCCCGCTGGCGCCGGTTCCAGCCCGGCAACCTTGGCTGCCAATATAGCAGGGGTGCAGCCTCCTGCATCAAATCCAGTCTCCGGTGCAACCACTCCCGCCGCCGTTGGCGCGGTTGCGACGGCCAGTCCGAAGCCATCCGTGCCTGCTGCTCTGGCTGCTGCTGAAGTTGCCGTGGAGCCACTGCAGGATCTGCCACAAAGCCAGACGGGCAACGCTGCTTCTCCGCAAGCCGCCTTCACGCTGCAAGCGAATACGCAGAGGGTCAGCGTCAATCTTCTGGCGCTGGACCATTCCGGCCAACCGATCACCAACCTTCGTCGCGATGAGATCCAGCTCTTCGACAACGGTCACCCCATCCCGCTGTCCACCTTCCAGCAGACTTCCTCGGAAACCCCATCCGCGAATCCGACAGCATCGCAGGCGGATGGCCTTACCAATTTGAATCCGGATGCATCTGCAGACAACACGCTCATTCTGTTGCTCGATGGGGGACACCTTGCTTTTGCGGACATGAATCAGGCGCGACAGCAGGTGCTGGATTATCTGCAAACTGCGCGTCGTGGAACTCGCTTTGCCCTGTACGCCCTGGACGAGCATAGCTTCCGTGTTTTACAGGACGTTACCTCGAATCCAGATGCCGTCCGTGCCCGGCTTCTGGCCTGGCAGCCTTCTGCGTCCGCCACCGCACAAGCCCAGGAGCTGGAACGGAGGGATCGCCAGACCTTTGATACGGTGCATCATGCCGTCGATTTGAATAGCGTCAATGGGAACTACAACTCGGTTCCGGACTACATCGACACCGTTGATCCAGAGCTGCGTATGTTGGGCGATAATCCGCAGCGGCAGCTCTTGGAGGTGATGCAGGCTCTCGCCCGGCATTTTGCCGCAGTGCATGGCCAGAAGAGCCTGGCACTTATCTCCGGCGACAGCGCTCTGGGCAATTGGGAAGACCGCAAGGTGGGCATGGAGCAGGGAAGTGACCATGTGGAGAGCGCATTGCAACGAGCGCGAGAGATCATGGACGATGCTCACATCGCGCTCTACGTCATCGATGCCTCCCGCAATCATGGCGGAGCGACCGATTCCAGTATTGAATTTCGGAATGTGGAGCTGATTCAGGGATCAACCGACAACAACGGGCCGGCCGGCAGCACGGCTGGGCGCAATCTGACTCCGGGGCGTATCACCAGCCAGATGGAGTCCAACCTGCATGGGATCGACGGGCCAATACGGACTCTTGCCGAGTCCACCGGGGGGATTGCCGTCGATCGCGGCAGCGACCTCCGCAAGACTCTGGCGCAGATTCAGGCCGATTCCATGGCCACGGCAGAGCTTTCCTTTGAACCGCCTTCGCCGCCGGATAACAAGCTGCATTTGATCACCGTCAAAATTTCGGATCGGAAGGGAATCAAACTGCGCTATCGCTCCAGCTATCTGGATGCTATTCCGCCAGCGCAGACCCCTCGGCAACAGTTGCAGCAGGCCGTCTGGAGTCCGGAGGACAGGTCCGGCGTCGGAATCAGCGCAACCGCTGATGCGGATCCCAGTGGAACCACGCTGCGGCTGCGGATTCAGATGAAAGGACTTGGTCTGGAGCAGCAAAGCAGCGGTCCAGCGGCTGGTCGCTGGACAGACAGGTTGTATATTTTTGTTGCCGTCCGGAATGATGGTACACATCAGGCGCAGATCAGCGGAGACACCCTGGTGCTGAGCCTGCAACCGGCGACCTATCAGAGTGGAATGCCTGCGGGCATTCCCTACAAGCGGACGCTGCAACTGCCGTCCAAGCTGGCCTCGGTGCGGGTTATCGTAATCGATCGCAACAGTGGTCGTATGGGCTCGATCACGATTCCTGCCTCGGCAATCACCGCCCGGAGCTGAGGCAATCCCTGGGCTGATGGGGGCTGTTTGACCTGCCAGCAGGCAGTATCAGCCCTCGGACTCAGCCGCCAAGCTCGTCCAGCATGCCCTGCATCTCGCTCTTGGCATGCATGTTGCCTGTGCGCGCCGCGCAGGCAATGCCGGCCTTTAGCCGCTCAATGGCTTCGGCATTCCGTCCGGCGGCGGACAAGGTCTGCGCGGACATGAAATAGCCAGCGGTATAGTCGGGATTCTGTTCCAGGAGGGTTGCAAATTCACTAAGTGCGGCTTCGATCTCGCCACGTCCGGCCAATTCCATTGCCAATCCATAACGCGCAAAGCTGTTCTTCGGATCCATGGTCAGGATCTCTTTCAGTCCGGTCATCTTGTCCATGGGACTATTTTTTCATGGCAGGCGGCATCCGGCCAGTCCCTGTCGTCTCTGATGCCGGTGTGCCGGATTTGCAGATTCCGTTTTGATTGCTGACACTAGAGAGGGAAGCGGTATTCTGCATTGCCTGGGGTATTCAGCCCACGGCAGTTTGCCGTCCAGCCCGGAGGAGACAAGCAGACATGGCAGAAACAGTTTTGACCAGCACAGCCGACACGGCAGTAGTCGTGGACTCCCGAACCGTGAGTGAATCCCAGTCGGAGATGACCGAGCTGGTATTGCCGAATGACACCAATACGCTGGGGAATCTTCTCGGTGGGCGGCTGATGCATCTGATCGATCTGGTGGGTGCCATGGCAGCGCTGCGCCATACCCGCTCACCTGTGGTTACGGCCTCCATGGACCATATCGATTTCATCCAGCCGGTTCATGTTGGCGATCTGCTGATCCTGAAGTCAAGCGTCAATCGGGCCTTCAGTCATTCGCTCGAGGTTGGGGTCAAGGTCTGGGCCGAGGATGCCCTGGCAGGCAAGCACCGTCACGTCGCCAGTGCCTATCTTGTGTTTGTCGCCGTTGACCGCGGCGAGCATCCGGTCAAGGTTCCCCCGGTTCGTCCGGAGACGCCGGATGAAATTCGTCGCTTTGAAGGTGCCCTGCGCCGTCGGGAGATTCGTGCCGCGGAATCCGAGCGCCGCAAGCGTGCGCGGCAGGCTCCGGAGGGCCTGGGAAGCGTCCGGCCAGGTAAATCCTGACATCCAGCCGGACCTGCCCTGGATTCGAAGCGGTTTCCACAGTATCCATTCAGTTGATTTGGGAAGGAAGATCATCATGGCTCATGCACACGGTATTCCCCAGGCTCCCATGCCATTGCCCGGGGTAAACAAAATCATCGCAGTCGGTTCCGGCAAGGGTGGGGTGGGGAAAACCACGGTTGCCGTCAATCTGGCAATCGCCCTTGCCCGGCTGGGAAACAAGGTCGGCCTCATCGATGCAGATATTTACGGACCCAACATTCCGTTGATGATGGGCTCCAGTGAGCAGCCGCGTGTGGATGCCAACAACCTCATCCATCCCAACCTGACCCACGGCGTGAAGACCATCTCAATCGGCTACATCTCTCCCGGAGACAAGCCGCTGGTGATGCGTGGCCCCATGCTGCACCAGATTATTCGGCAGTTTCTGCAGCAGGTGGACTGGGGGGAGCTCGATTATCTGATCGTTGATCTGCCGCCGGGAACCGGCGATGTCGTGATTTCCCTGGTGCAGACGGTGCCGCTCACGGGGGCAGTTGTCGTATCCACCCCCAGTGATGTCTCGCTGCAGGATGCGCGCAAGGCGCTGGAGATGTTCGCCCAGGTCAATGTCGAGGTGCTTGGGATTGTGGAGAACATGAGCCACTTCACCTGCCCGCATTGCAGCCAGATGATTGACATCTTCTCCAAGGGCGGTGCAGAGCGCACGGCCGCTCAGTATGGATTGGCTTTCCTGGGATCGTTGGAGCTGGTTCCGGCCATCCGCGAGGGCGGCGACCGGGGGCTGCCGGTGGCACTGGCTGGTCCGGAAGATGCCGATGCGGCGCAGTTCTATGCCGTGGCTCGCAAGGTGGCAGACCGCGCCGAAGAGGTGGCTGCGCGCAGCGGAGATGTCATCGAGATTCAGTAGCGTCCTGGTTGCGCCTCAGATCGCTTCCGTTGACACCGGTTTTTACGCTGCCTAGACTGGAGACAGGCAGCGTAAGCCCGGCCATTGGGCCACGCATTTGCCTGAGGATTCCCTGATGCAGGAGTACCGGATCAGTCCACGCGAACGACTGGTTCTCATGGCGATTCTGGAGATGTACATCGCTACCGGTGAGCCCGTCTCCTCGCAAGCCGTAGCCCGCTACTTTGAGCATCGGGACGGACTGAGTTCTGCCACCATTCGGAACGTGATGGCCAGCCTCGGAGAGGCAGCGCTGCTGGATCAGCCGCACACCTCCGCCGGGCGCATCCCCACTGCGCGTGGCTTCCGCTACTATGTCGAGCAGCTGCAACACTCCAGCCGTACCGCAACGGATGCGGCGATGCTCGATCCCGACCAGCGAGGGCGCATTGCGCAAAGCTACAGCGGAGTCGCCTCGCCCACTCAGTTCCTGGAGCGCACCTCCCATGTGCTGGCTCAGATTTCCAACAGCGTCGGCATGGCGCTGGCCCGGCCCGGCGACGAGCCGGTGCTGGAGCATATCCATTTCTCCCGCCTTGCCGCCGGGCGCATTCTGGCCGTTCTTGTCACGCGCGAAGGGGCCGTGCAGGACCGACTGCTGGCCACCACGCAGGAGTGGTCAGGGGCGGAACTGGATGCGGCAGGACAGTATCTGAATGAGAATTTTCGCGGTTGGAGACTGGACCGCATTCGCGCCGAGCTCGACGAACGACTGGAGCAGGAACGGATTGCCTACGATCGAAGTCTGCGGGCGCTGAATGAGCTGTATGGTCAGGGTGCCTTGAATGCCGATGTTGTCCTCCCGACCGTTTACATCGACGGCATGGCGAACCTGCTGACAGGAGGGATGGATCGCGAGCATCTGCGGGAGATGCTGGCCATTCTGGAGACCCGTCAACGCGTGATTGAGCTGCTGGAGGCCTTTGTCCATGCCCGGCAGCGTGAGGTCCGGGTGGTCGTAGGTCTGGATGACGCTTTGCCTTCCATGCAGGATATGGTGCTGATTGGCGCCCCTATCCGTATCGGCAGCCACGCCGCCGGCACTGTTGCGGTGTTGGCCCCCACGCGGATCCAGTACGAGGAGATGATGCGTACGATCGGCTATATCGCCCAGATCTCCGAGGGGATGCTGGACGGATCGACTCACGAATAGCACTGCTGAACAGGGCATACTGCGTTTCAGGTCACGTTTCAGGCCGTGTTTCGGGCGCGGATGGGAATTTGTTCAAAATTTGAGAGAATAGAGGGAGCAGAACGGTATCGGCTGCCAACCCGATGTGGAGCAGAAAGTATGGAGAGCATGACGGAACAGGAACATTTGCAGGCAGCAGAGTTGACGGATGAGGCAGTGGACGCAGCAAGCGGCCCCGATGCTGCTCAGTTGGAGCAGTTGCAGCAGGAGCGCGACCAGCTACTGGATCGCCTGGCGCGGCTGCAGGCTGAGTTTGACAATGCCCGGAAGCGTCAGGAGAGGGAAAAGGCGGAGTTTCGCGACTATGCTACGGGCATGGTTGTGGAGCAGTTTCTTCCCGTGCTGGACAATTTTTCTCTGGCACTCAGCGCCAATGCTTCGGCCGAGCAGATGCGGACAGGCGTGGAACTGATCGTCAAGCAGATGGACGAGGTCTTGCGCAACCTTCAGGTGCAGGCTATTCCTGCCGTCGGTGAGGTCTTCGATCCGCGCCTGCATGAAGCGCTGGGTTCGGTGGAACGTCTCGATATGCCGGATCAGACCGTAGCTGAAGAGATTCGCCGCGGATATCGCATCCGGGAGCGGCTTCTGCGTCCAGCTTTGGTACGCGTGGTCAGCAATCCGGCACAGAATGAAGCGTAAGGGGTTGCAGAAGAGAGCGCAGCAGCTTGGGCAAGATCAGCCGATTGGCTGACGGGCAGAATCCATCCCTGCGCTCCGTGCATCCTTGAAGTGGGTTCGACAACATCCAATCGGCGCGATTCCTTCCCGTTTCGCCGTCCGACGAACAGCAGAAGACACGTGAGCACAGTGAGCAAAGCAGATTACTACGAGATCCTCGGGGTCTCCCGCGAGGCCAATGATGCCGAGTTGAAGTCGGCCTATCGCAAGCTGGCGATGAAGTATCATCCGGATCGTAACCCCGGCGACAAGCAGGCCGAGGAGCGCTTCAAGGAGGCCAGCGAGGCCTATGGAGTGCTGAGCGATGCGGAAAAACGCGCGGCCTACGATCGCTACGGACACGCCTCCACCAGCGCCGGTTTCGGCGGAGGCAGTCCATTTGGCGGTGCTGTTGATATTGGGGATATCTTCGGGGATATCTTCGGAGAGATGTTCGGCGGCGGCCAGCGGCGGGGCTCCCGTGTGCAGCGTGGAGATGACCTGCGGGTGGACCTGACCATCGAATTTGAAGAGGCCATCTTTGGCAAGGAGACCGAAGTGCAGGCCCGTCGGCGGGAGAACTGCGCCGCCTGCCGTGGCACGGGTACGGCCTCCGGTCGTGGCCCTACCACCTGCTCGCAGTGCCAGGGCCAGGGACAGATTCGCTACCAGCAGGGCTTTTTCTCTGTGGCCCGCACCTGCGGAAGTTGCGGTGGCTCCGGCACCGTGGTCACGGATCCCTGCAGCAGCTGTCGTGGTGAAACGCGCGTGATTCGTGAGTTTCAGATGAAGGTCCGCGTGCCGGCAGGAGTCGAGGATGGAACCCGCATCCGATACGCCGGGGAAGGCAATGCCGGTCGTTTTGGCGGTCCGCGCGGCGATCTGTATATCGTGCTCACCGTCAAGCCGCACGATTTCTTCGAGCGGGATGGCAACGATCTGCACTGCGTTGTCCCCATTTCCTTTCCGCAGGCTGCGCTGGGGGCAGAGATCGAAATTCCCGGATTGGAAGGCCCGCTCACAGTGCGCATTCCCGAAGGAACCCAGAGTGGCCGTGAAATCCGCCTGCGCAACGAAGGTGTACCCCACCTGAACGAACACGGGCGCGGGGATATTCTGGTGCAGGTCATTGTGCAGACTCCAAGGAAGCTCACCCGTGCTCAGCGGGATCTGGTTCGCCAGCTTGGGGAGACGATGGAGGTGGAGAATCGGCCCACTTCGCGCAATATGATCAGCCGCATGAAGGATCTGTTCAGCTGACGGTTGGTGGTCGGCGATGGCATCGGCTTATACGGGATGCAGTCGCTTTCGAATATGTGTTTGCATTTTCATGCTTTCAGCTACCATGAAGCATGACCACCGAGCCATCCGATTCCGGGTCCAACCCACCGATGTCATCGGAAAGCGCCGACCTTCCGCAGAGTTCCACACAGATTCCGGTGGAAATGGCAGAGATGCCATTCGAAACCCGAATCATGCAGCAGGTCTTTTTTGGCCCCGCCGGGCTTCGATCCGGCTGGCGACTGCTGCTGTTTGTCGCTGGATTACTGCTCTTCGCAGCGCTTGCCGAGATTGTCCTCACCCTGTTCTTTGGCCGCATCCCGCTGGTTCCATCCCACGCGCTTTCCCCCGCAATGCTGTTGCGCAATGAAGCGGGCACTCTGATCGGCATGTCGGGCGGATACCTGGCTGTATTGCTGTTCTGCCACCAGTCGCTGCGGGAGTATTTCTGGATCGATACGCGCTGGCTGCGCCGTGTTCTGGTCGGCATTGTGGCAGGGTTCTGTGCGCTCACCATCCTGCTGCTGAGTATGGAGGCACTGCATCTGGCCAGGATCGGGCGCGTTCCGGATGCAACTCCCCGACAGTCGATGGCTCTCTGGCTTCTGCTTCAGGGATTGTTCTGGGCCGCAGGCTATGTGTGCGTCGCGCTCTTTGAGGAGGGCGTCTTTCGTTGCTTTCTGTTGCGCACATTGCTGCAGGCTTTTGGCAAAAAGCTGGGCGAAACCCGCAGCTGGTGGCTGGCTGCGTTGCTCAGCTCGATGATCTTTGGTGGCGTGCACTGGAGCAATCACGGGGAGAGCCTGATCGGCATCAGCTCTGCGGCCGCCATTGGCTTCATCTTCTGCTGCACCATTCGCTGGACCGGATCGGTATGGTGGGCGGTCGGCTTCCACGCATGCTGGGACTGGGCGCAGTCCTTTGTCTACGGAACGCCCGACAGTGGTATGCCGCCATCCTCCCACTGGCTGACGACCTCCATCTTCGGACCGGCACGGTGGACGGGCGGTGCCACCGGTCCTGAGGGAAGTCTGCTGATTCTTCCGCTTCTGGTGCTGGTTCTCTTTGGGACCTACGCAGCCTATGCGCGACGAGGCAAATCGCAGCCAGCCTGATGGCAGCAGTCTCTGGCATGCTAAGGTGACAGGGAAAGATTGTCCCACTGCGGGCTGCTTTGTATGGGTGGATGCGTGGAAGCCAATGGAACGAAAACCGGCCATGCGCAGCCGGAGTCCCATTTATGCCCGGATCCATGCCTGCCCGGTCCACTTCAGCCTGATTGATTTCAGCCTCGCCCATTTCTGCCGCTTCCGAGGAGCATGCCATGAGCCAGAACAGAAAGATTCGCCTGCGAACCGTCGGTCTGGCGCTGCTGCTGGTGCTGCTGGTTTCGGTCGTCGGCTACGGAGTTTTGCTGGCCTGGATCGATCGGGTGCTGGAATCCACGCTCCCGGTTCAGGATGGGACCCTGACGTTGTCCGGACTATCCGCTCCGGTGATTGTGCGCCGGGATGAGCATGGTGTGCCGCATCTGGAGGCCGCATCCCTGGATGATCTACTGCTGGCTCAGGGCTATGTCACGGCACAGGAGCGCCTTTGGCAGATGGATATGCTGCGACGCAATGCTGCCGGGGAGCTTGCAGCCATTCTCGGGCCTGTTGCGCTGGAACATGACCGCATGCAGCGCGTCCTGCAGATGCGCAATGTGGCGGATCGGATCTATCGCAATCTCTCGGCCAATCAGCAGCATCGCTATCAGCAGTATGCGCGGGGCGTGAATCTGTATCTTGCCCGCAATGCAGATCGGCTCCCCATCGAGTTTCGGCTGCTGCATTATCATCCGCGTCCCTGGCGCGCCGAGGACTGTGTCCTGGTGGGTGTAAACATGGTGCAGATGCTGGATAGCCATTGGGACGTCAAGCTGGCTCGGGCGCGGATTGCCGCCGATCTGCGGGATCCACGTCTGGAAGCAGATCTGTATCCAGTGGGCTCCTGGCGGGATCAGCCGCCTACCCGGAAAGCTGCACAGATGAATGCTCCGGTGCCGGTGCCGCCGCTCATCGACGATACGATGAATCAAAGCAGCAATCCAGCGACCACCCCTGCGGTTATGCAGCTGGCGGCGCAGTTGCCGACTCAGGATTTGCTGCGTCTGGAGCAGTGGTTGCATCCGAGCCTGTGTCCGAGTTGTCGCTCCGGATCCAATAACTGGGTGATCTCCGGCAAGCGGACCGCAAGCGGCAAGCCGCTGCTATCCAATGACATGCATCTGGATCTGACGGTGCCCAACATCTGGATGACGGCAGAGTTGCATGCTCCCGGACTGCATGTGGCCGGGGTCACGCTGCCCGGAGTTCCGCTGGTGATTGCCGGTCACAACGATCACATTGCCTGGGGCTTTACGGCGCTCTATGCCGACGTGCAGGATCTCTACATCGAGCAGCTGGATGGCAAGGGTAACTATCGCGCCTCCGACGGAAGCTGGCAGCCGCTGGCTCATGTGCAGGAGACGATTCGGGTGCGCTTTGGCCGCAGCGTGCATCAGGATGTGGCGTTGACCGCGCATGGCCCGCTGCTGAATCCGGTGGTACGTACCCATCGGCAGGCCATTGCGCTTCGTTGGACGCTCTATGATCCGGCCCTGGCGGCAATTCCCATCTATTCAATTAACACAGCGGAGAACTGGCAGCAGTTCTCCATGGCAATGGAGGCCTGGTGCTGGCCGACACAAAATGTGGTCTATGCCGACGAT
>JAKBAG010000295.1 GCA_021809235.1 Acidobacteriota bacterium | reverse complement strand
TGCAGCTGGGCGCAACCTCGGTTGCCAACGGAGGCTCGCTCACGCTGACGGCCACGGTCAAAAACAGCACCAGCAACCCGATCACCTACGGCACGGTCTACTTCTATGACAACACCCACGTGCCGCTGGGCATGGCCAACCTGAACAGCTCCGGCGTGGCCACCACCACCATCACGGTGCATGCGCATGCCGGTGCAAACCCCATCACCGCCACCTACGTCGGTGACTTCCGGTACAACGGGTCCACCTCCACCAGCCAGACCCTCACCGTCCAGTAATCCCACCCCCAACCCAACACAACCAAGGGGGCATCCATCCGGATGCCCCCTTGCTCTTGCTGCCCATAAGCGTTCCCGCCCATCCCCGTGTACTCCACAGCCGCGCTGCTGCTGCATGCCATGCCATGCAACACACTCACAGCATCAGTTCTCCGCGGCCCACCGGAACCGTATTCCCAGCCACGCGCACACGCACCACGTTGCCACTCTCGGTGCCAGCCCGCACCATCAGCTCGCTGGGACGGCCCATTTCCACTCCCTGCCGCAGGCGAATCGGCTTCTCTGCTGCCACCACGCCATGCGCCACCAGGTAGCTGATCGCGCATCCTGCCGCCGACCCTGTCGCAGCGTCCTCTGCGCCATGGAACTGCATCCGTGCCCGAAACGTATCCTTGCGCCCGCTTTCCGGCGCCAGCACATAGAACCATCGTGCGCCCATCTCCCGCAGCCACGGCGTGGCCTCGTCGTGGCGCACCTTCAGCCGCGCCAAACCCTCCACCGAGCGCAGCAGCACAATTGCAAATGCCGTGCCCGTGGACACCACCTGCGGCGCATATCCGGCATCCAGATCCTCCACCGCGAGGCCGGTCAGCCGTGCCACCACGGCCCCATCCAGCTTTCTGCCCAGCTCCGGATCGCGCTGCGTCATCTCTCCATACAGCTCTTCGCCGCGAAACTCCACCGGCACCGTGCCCACGTTCAGCGCCAGGCGAATGCAGCCATTGCGCATCGTCCCGGGAGCCGTCATGCGCAGCACGCTTGCCGTTCCCAGCGTCGGATGACCGGCAAACGGCAGTTCCTCCTCGGTCGTGAAGATGCGCACACGCACCCCGCTGCGTTCCTCCTCGGCGGCATCCCGGCGCTGCACAAACGTCGTCTCTGACAGGTTGAACTCCCGTGCAATCGCCAGCATCCGCTCCGTCGAAAGCCCCACCGTATCCATCACCACGGCCAGCGGATTCCCCGCCAGCACCGTATTCGTGAACACATCCACCAGATGGTATTCCAGCCCGCTGTGCTTCCCGCTCTGCATCGTCATTCCGCTATTATCCGCCATCCCCACACGCGTCTCCGCTGCCACCTCAGGCATCGCCATCCCGGCTTCGTGCATCCTTACTAGCAGGAGCCAGCCACACAGCCAGGGAAATTTTCTGCCGGTTGTAACCACCCAGGCAGCGAACTCCCGCTAACCTCCACCCATCCCCGCAATCCCCCGGGAGGCCCACTCTGTCGGAAAAGCATCTCATCCTCGCCCTCGCACTCATCAGTGCCGCGCTCGTCGTCGGCAACGGCATCCACTACCTGCTTTTCCGCCTTCTGCGTCGCGGCCAATCCGAGCTGGAGCGGCAGCAGTTCGGGCTGCGCCGTCATCTGGCTCGTCCTGCCCGGCTCATCCTGCTCGCTCTCGCCGCGCAGCTTGTGCTACCGCTGCTCTCCGGGCTTGTGCCCGGCCTGTTGCCGCCGCTGGCCGCCAGGCTGGAATGGCTCGTGCGCATCCTGCTCATCCTTGCCGGCGGCTGGCTTGCCATCGGCGGCGTCTACGTCTTCCAGGCCATCCTCCTGCGCCGCTTCGACATCACCGCAGCCGACAACCTCCGCGCCCGCCGCGTCCACACCCAGATGCAGTTCTTCCGTCGCATCCTCATCGCCATCGTCGTCCTGCTCGATGGCGGCATCCTGCTCTGGAGCCTGCACAATCACGATCTCTGGAAGTACGGCACCGGGCTGCTCGCCTCCGCCGGACTGGCCTCGCTGCTTCTGGCTGCCGCTGCCAAATCCACCGCCTCCAACCTCATCGCCGGCCTGCAGATCGCGCTCAGCGAACCCATCCGCATGGATGATGTCGTCATCGTCGAAGGCGAGTGGGGACGCATCGAGCAGATCACCAGCACCTACGTCGTCGTCCGCATCTGGGACGAGCGCCGCCTCATCGTCCCCTTGAGCTATTTCATTGAAACCCCGTTCCAGAACTGGACCCGCAGCACCAGCCAGATCATGGGTACCGCATTCCTCTACGTCGATTACTCGGTCCCCGTCGAGCCGCTCCGCCAGCACCTGCAGCAGATCGTCGCCCAGTCGCCCCTCTGGGATGGCCGTGTCTGCGGCCTTCAGGTCACCAACCTTAGCGAGCGCACGATGGAACTTCGCTGCCTGGTCAGCTCTCCCAGCTCCGGAGAAAACTTCGACCTCCGCTGCCTGGTCCGCGAAGAGATGATCGCCTTCCTCCGCGACCACTACCCCTGGGCACTGCCCACGCTGCGCATCCAGTCCGCGTCTGACAGCAAACCCGAGAGCAAGCACGTCAGCACGCCCGACGCATCCTGATTGCACCCGCCCGCCGCGTCGCCGCCGCTCAAACGCCTTCCGTCAGCGCCGTCGTCGTCTCCCGCGTTGTCATCGCGATATACACGCCCGAGGCCAGGATCAGTGCCGCTCCGGCCATCCCGTAGCCATCCGGCAGCACGCGCCACACCGCATAGCTCACCGCCGTCCCCGTCACCAGCTGCGTGTAGTGGTACTGCGACACATTCGCCGCCGTCGTATGCTTCACCGCCACATAGAAGCACAGCGTACCCAGCGCGCAGAACAGTCCCATCGCCGCCAGTCCCACCGCCAGCCGCGGCGTCACCGCCGCCGCGCCCCACACGCACATCCACCCCAATCCCACCGCCGCCGTCACCAGCCCGCTGAAGAACGCCAGGCTCTCCGGCTGCTCGGTCCGCGTCAGCACCCGCGACCACACCATGTTTGTCGAGAAGCAGGCCACGCACACCGCGCAGGCACCCACCCCGGTCCAATCCCAGCCCGCCTGCGCGCTCCACGGATGCACCGCCAGCACCACCCCGCCAAATCCCGCTCCAATCGCCATCGCCCGTCGCCACGCCAACCCCTCGCCCAGCACCACCGCAGACAGCAGCGCAATCACCATCGGCGCCGTAAACACCAGAATGTAGAACAGCGTCAGCGTCAGATGCCGCAGCGCAATCACCACGCACACATTGT
>JAKBAG010000294.1 GCA_021809235.1 Acidobacteriota bacterium | reverse complement strand
CGACCACAACCAGTCCCAGCCGGTGAAAGGCGACATTCTCTTCAATGAGTGCATGGGTGCCGATGACGAGATGAACCTCTCCCCGCTGCAGCTGGCCGCGCAGCGCACGCTTGGCATCGGCATCGAGGGAGCCGGTCAACAGCGCAATGCGATAGTTGCGCGAGGAGCGAGCGAGCAGCTTTCGCGCCGCCAGATAATGTTGCGTGGCCAGAATTTCCGTGGGAGCCATCAGGGCTGCCTGGCAACCGTTTTCCATTGCCACCACAATGGCCTGCAGCGCCACGATGGTCTTCCCTGAGCCGACATCGCCCTGCAGCAGTCTGCGCATCGGATGCGGCTCCCGCATATCGGCGACGATTTCCCCGAGAGCGCGCTTCTGCGCTGCGGTGGGATGAAAGGGTAGAATCTCGCGGATGGCCTGGCGGGTGGCATCGGTGGTCTGGAAGGCAATGCCCTGCTGATCGCGTGTTCGCCGGCGCTTGAGCTCCAATCCCAGCTCGAGATAAAACAGCTCTTCGAAGATGAGCCGCTTCTGCGCGGGAGTCGAGGCCGCCTCCAAATCCGCCACGGAAATGCCTTCCGGCGGGAAGTGCGTCTCAGCCAGAGCGCGCTCGCGACCGGGTAGTCCGTTGCGCTGGAGGATGGCCTGCGGCAGACATTCGGGAACATGGTTGCGGATCGAGTCCAACAGTTGGAAAATCACCCGGCGCTGCCAGCGCGACGCCAGTTGCGGACCGCCCAGCGATTCGTAAACAGGCGTGATGCGACCGACCTCCAGCAGCCGGGTGATGGCATCACTGCCGTCTTCCGGGAGCAGCTCAAACTGGGGCTGGATCATCTTGAGGTTGCGGCTGCTGCGGGATGCTTCAATGCGTCCAAAGAGTGCAATATGCTGGCCGGCACGCAGGCGGCCCTGCAGGTAGGCGCCGTTGAACCAGACGCACTTCATGGTGAGCGTGCCCTGTGCAAGAACAATCTCAAAGAGGGACTGCCGCGGGGTGCGCATCAGTCCTGCGCTGCGGATTTCTCCGATGACGGATGCTGTTTCTCCGGTCTTCAGCTGCGTGAGCTCGCGTGGGTGCTGACGGTCCTCGTAGCGGAAAGGCAGGTGGTAGAGCAGGTCTTCTGCAACACGGATCCCTCTGGCTTCCAGCAGCGCAGCGATGCGCGGTCCAACGCCGCGGATGTAGGTCACAGGAGTATCCAGGGAGCTCACACTTCGGATGCTACAACCCGGCGTGCGCAGGGCGCTACTGCAGACGATTGCGCAGCAACTCGACCACACCGTAGCCGATGATGCCGGCAATGAGGGTGATGATGAAGTTTTCCGGAGTTACCACATCATGCAATGCCCAGAAAAACCCGTGAGGATGCTGCTCGCCTGTATGGGTGAAGTCTCCCATCAGTTTCCGGACGCGGCAGTGCATTGCAGTTATCCGGATCATAGCTTGTAGAAAACATGCGATCCGAAACATTCAAGCCGGAACGCTCTGTGCTATTGTGGTTGCAATCGCGAAAACCAAATTCGGAGTGACTGAATGCCGGTTGTTGAGCTTGCTGCTGTCACCAAGGCGTATCAGGATAAAGTAGCTGTCCATGCATTGAGCTTTCGGATTGAACCAGGGCAGATGTTTGGATTGCTGGGCCCGAACGGCTCTGGCAAGACCAGTTCCATACGCATGATGATTGGAATTACGGCGCCGGATTCCGGTGCCATCACACTGTTTGACAAGCCCTTCGAGCGATCCAGCCTGAGGCGCGTGGGCTATCTGCCTGAGGAACGCGGGCTCTACAAGAAAATGAAGGTTCTGGATCAGCTTGTGTTTATGGGCACGCTGCGCGGATTATCGACTGACGAAGCCCAGAAGCGCGCTGTGGCCTGGGCGAAAAAGCTGGATATCGCACATTCGATCCTGAAGAAGACCGAAGAGCTGTCGAAGGGAATGCAGCAGAAAATTCAGTTTATTTCCGCACTGATGCACGATCCGGAACTGATCATCATGGACGAGCCGTTCAGCGGACTGGACCCGGTGAATGCCACGCTGTTGCAGGACACGCTGCTGGAACTGAAGGCGCAGGGACGCACCATTCTCTTTTCCACCCATCGCATGGATCAGGTGGAGAAACTTTGCGACTCCATCGCACTGATCCACCAGGGAAATCTCGTGCTTTCCGGTCGGGTCCGCGAGATCAAGAGCCGCTACAAACGGGATCGCATCCACATTGAATTCTCCGGTGACGATAGCTTTCTGCGCAGTGAAGAGATTGCCGAGGCAAAGAACTACTCCGGCCATGCGGAGATTCGCCTGAAAGAAGGCGGGGATGCACAAAAGCTTCTGGCAGAAGCAGCATCCAGGGCAACCATCTATCGCTTTGAGCTCATGGAGCCGTCGCTCGAAGAGATCTTCATTCAGACGGTGGGAGGCAACATCGATGCGTAATATTCTGCTGATTGCCAAACGCGAATATCTGGAGCAGGTGCGGGGCAGGACGTTTCTGATTACGACCATCCTGCTGCCGACAGTTTTCCTCGGGGTCTTCTATCTGTCCTTTCTTTCCGGGAAGAACTCGGGCGTTGGCAAGCATATTGCCGTCGCGTGCAGCGATCCTGCGCTGGGTGCCGAGATCCGGACGGAAATCCTTGCCGATACCGAGGCCAAGGCGAAGGTCGATCTCTTCGATGCCGAAATGCCCGGCATGCTGATGGATTCAGATCGCGCCAAGCTCGTCTCTGAGGTCAACGACAAAACGATCGACGGCTTTCTGTGGGTGGATGTACCGGTTAATGGTCCAGTTGTGGCCACCTATGACGCGCAGACTGCAGGGGATTTTGTGACTGCGGAGAGGCTGCAATCGGCGCTGAATCAGGCGCTGTTGCGGCGACGGCTGATGCAGAGTGGCGTGGCGGCCAGTGCGGCCGACGCACTGCTGAAGACGGTAAAGGTAAATACCCGACAGGTGAAGAACGGGCAGGAGGTGACCAGCAATGCCGTCTCCAGCTTCTACTCCGCCTACATCATGGCTCTGCTGCTGACCATGACAACGATGATCTATGGCCTGAACGTGGGCCGGTCGGTGATTCAGGAAAAGACATCCCGGATTTTCGAGGTGATGCTGGCCACGGTGCGACCGTATGAGATGCTCACGGGCAAGTTGATTGGCATTGGCGCGGTGGGTCTGTCGCAGATTCTGATCTGGGTGGGCGCCGGAGGGGCTTTCGCGGCCTCGGCATTGGGTGCGCAGTACCTGAACGGCAATCTGCAGATTCATATCTCCGCATTTCAGATTTTTCTCT
>JAKBAG010000293.1 GCA_021809235.1 Acidobacteriota bacterium | reverse complement strand
CGGAAGTTCTTCCGTCGGCGGAGCAAAGTTTCCCTGTAGTTTCAACGACATCGAGTAGAGGCGGGTGTTCCGTTTCTGTCTACGCGGTGATCTTGTCGATCAACTCCAGTGCGCGGCGCTGTGTTGCAGTGGGCGTGGTGAGGAGATCGAAGGTGCCTGAGCGCTCGACCGGCCCTGGGGTGCGGCAGGTGTTGCGCACGATGGAGGAGAGATCCTCCAGGAGAGTGCGCAAGCTGTGCGCCGGCGTGCCATCGGGCAGAGTGTGCGTGATGACCTTCTGCAGCGCCTCCTCGGAGCGCTCGGCTGGGGCGACCGGATCGCGGTGTGCCTTGGCCAGCTGATCTTCATCGGCGAACAACAGCGGACGCCAGGCCTCGAGCAGATGCCACTCGACGTAATAGGCGAGCATGCACAGGAAGATGTGCGCCCGGACGCGGTTCTCGAGGTGATGATGGATGGGGCGCACCTTGAGGTCGACGGTCTTCAGGGCGCGGAAGGCGCGCTCGACGTTCGCGAGCGCCTTGTAGTTTCTGACCGCGTCCGCCGCTGACATCTGCTTCTTGGGCACCGAGGTGCGGATCACGTAGATCCCATCAAGCGCCGCCTCGGCGGCGATCTCATCTTTGACCCGGTGGAAGTCAAAGCGTCGGTTGCTGATCTCGAGGGCGAAGTGCTTGGCGACTTTGTATTTGTTGACCACGCGTCCGACGCACACCCCGATGGCCGCCTGGCCCCGCAGGCGGCCGCGATCGACCCGGGCGCGCACCTTCTCGAGCTCCTTCTCGGTTGCCTCCAGTAACGCCACACGCTTGTGGGCGCGCAGCTTCGCAAGCTGCGGATTTCGGCACGCCATGAGCCGCTCCCCGGGATAATCGGGGTGAGAGAGTTCCACGAGGTTGCGCTCATCGAACAGCCCCAGCTGCAGCGTCTCGCCTTCGATGAGCGTGCGGATCTGGCCGCTCTTGAGGGCCGTGATCCAGCCGAGTCCCTCGATCTCGCGCAACTCCCCGATCGCCTTGTGCGAGATCATGCCCCGATCCCCAACCAGCACCACGCGCTCGAGGCCAAACTCCTCACGCAGCTTCTTGACCTGCGGCATCAATGTCTTGGCGTCCCCCGTGTTACCTTCATACACCGAGACCGCCACGGGACAGCCCACCTGATTGGTCAGCAGGCCGTAGTTGACCTGCAATGTCCCCTTCTTCCCATCACGACTGTGGCCGAGCTTCGCCAAAGGGCAGTGCGTGCCCTCGAAGTAACTGGAAGAGAGGTCGTAGAGCGCCAGCGAGCCTTCCTGCAGGTGCCGCGCGGCCAGCTTGCGCTCGATCGCTCCCTGCCGCTCCAGTAGCCAATCCATCGCCGTGTAGAGAGCATTCTCGTTCGCCCCCTCGACGCCATACTCCTGCGCGAGCGTCGTCGTGCTCCACCAACGCGTGGTCGCCAGCTTCGTGTGCGGAGCGAGCACCCGTGCGGCCACCATCGCGCAGACCCGATCGCGCTCGGGACTGGGCCGTGAAGCGATCAGCGACTCAAGCCCCAACCGCTGCATCGCTGCGCGTACCGCCTGCACGTGCCCATGAGGGCGCGAGCGCAGGATCTGCAGCCGCTCGCCAACCGCCACGAAGGTCTCCCCGTGCAGTGCGCGGCGAATGACTTCAATCAGCGGTTCCGGTAGGTGCGAGAGATTGCCGACGGTCTCGTTCTTGACCTTCTCGCCCTCGCGGTAGCTCCTGCGCAGCAGATGGGTCGAGTACACACGGCCTTTGTAGCGGCGCCGTGTGGTGACGACATGAACCGCGCCACCTCGTTGCGACATGCGATGGAATATAGCCCATCTGCACCCCGAGTGCAACTACATTAGTGTCTACATTTATGCACCAAAAGCACGTGCCTCGGACGCAGAAAATGCTAGAAAAACCAGTCTCTGCTGACTACCTCAGCGTCGAGCGAGGAGAAGAACTTCCGGTTAGTCTGTGGGAACTTTGTGTCAATCGGTGGTGCTCAGTAGTGCTTTGTCGTGACAAGTGCAACGGACGCCCTGCGGCGGGTTTATGGAAATATCAATAGAAACAAAGTACTACGAATGGCCGATTTGGGGATGTTCGTGCCCGACCAAATTTGTAAACCGTTGGTCGGGGGTTCAAGTCCCTCAGCCGGCACCAAAATATTTCCAGCAGAATCCAGTGCTTGGGAACGGCCTTCCGGATGGCGAGCGCAAGAGAACCGTCGGTCTGTGGGAGTTTTCTGGGAGTTTTTTCGACGCTTTCCCGCACGCTGCAATCAGGTTCGCGAGGTCCGACGCCGAGTAGCACGGCGTGACCCGTCGAGGCGCAGGGCATCCAGTGCGTCAATGCTCTAACCGTCGTGCAAGCGCCTCCGATTGCTCGACGAACTTCTTGGCGTTGGAGTTCCTCAGTCTTTCGAGGTTTTCGAGCTTCCATTGCAAGCCGGGAAGGTGCTCCAGGTGTCGCACGCCCAGGAGAGGCCATTCGGGCTTGGCCGCGACCAGGGAAAGAAGGAACCGGCGCTCATCGGCCGTCAGACTGTGCTGGAGCTCCCGCGCCATTCGGTCGCGCGCGGCCAGGAGTGCCTCGAGCTCGACGGGCTCGGCAGTCATGCCGACGAAACTGCGCTCGAATTCCCGGCCGATGTCGCGCATGGGCGGAAACAGGACCTCGTGGACCGGCCGGTTGTGGCTCGCGAGATAGACGATGAAGGCGCGACGGATGCCGGCCGTGATGCCTCCGTGTGCGAATAGCTGCATGACATCGAACAGGTCGCGTGGATGTTGTCGATCCAGGGCTGCAACCAGCTTGCCGCCGTACACATCTTCGACCGACACGACGGGAATCTCGAGATCCGCCTGCAACGCGTCGCGTGCGATCTGTGTTAGCGTCGCCATGTGCACGGGATGGACCGTGCCACGCAGGACGAAATTCACCTCGATCTTGACCTGAATGGCGCCTTGGCGAACGAGCAGCTTGGTCGCGCCGGCTTCGGCCGAAGCCGGTACATGGGTCTGGAAGCCCTGCTTGTTCAGGCGCGCAACGGACTGATGGATTGCATCGGTGATGCGCTGGAGTGCCCGCTCGCGCGGCAACGTGTGGTCGGGAAGCACCAGGTCGAGATCCACCGAGAGTCGTGGCATGTCGCGCACGAAGAGGTTGATGGCCGTGCCGCCCTTGAGCGCGAAGGTGTCGTCGACGAGCACGAGCGGCGCGACCCGCGTCAGCAATCGAGCAGTTTGAAGATAGATCTCATTCATGGCTTGAGCACAAGGAGACCGTCGCGGGAGCGGCC
>JAKBAG010000292.1 GCA_021809235.1 Acidobacteriota bacterium | reverse complement strand
TTTGAGGGCTATCGCAATGGCTTTGATCTGACGCGGCTGATCTCGCATCGCTATTCGCTGGAGGATGCGGTGGAGGCGATTCGCGTGGCCTCGCAGCCGAGTGCGCAGTCGATGAAGATCATGATTGAGCCGGAGGCAAGGTGAGCGAGCGGATGGAGGCGGTGCGCGGCGGGCTGCCGGAGCGGATGCAGGCGGCGGTGCTGTATGGACGCGAGGATATCCGCGTGGAGGCGGTGGAGACGCCGCATGCGCGCGAAGGCGAGGTGATTCTGCGCGTGGATGCGGCGCTGACCTGCGGGACCGATCGCAAGGTCTTTCGCCGGGGCTATCACGCGAAGATGATTCAGCCACCGACGATGTTTGGCCATGAGGTGGCGGGGACGATTGTGGAACTGGGTGCCGGGGTGGACGGATTTGCGCTGGGCGATGCGGTGGTGGCGCTGAATTCGGCGCCGTGCGGGAGCTGCTACTTCTGCGAGCGCGAGCAGGAAAATCTCTGTGCCGATCTGCTGTTTCACAATGGCGCGTATGCGGAGTACATGCGGGTTCCGGCGCGGATTGTGGCACGGAATATGCTGCGGATTCCGGCGGGGATGACGATGGCGCATGCGGCGATGACCGAACCGCTGGCCTGTGCGCTGCATGCCTGGGAGGATTCGGGCGCGCGCGGCGGGGATACGGTGGCCGTGATTGGCGCCGGACCGCTGGGGCTGATGGCGATGCAACTGGCGGTGCTGGCTGGATGCCGGCTGATTGCCGTGGTGAAGCATGACGGACAGGCTGCGCTTGCGCGGGAGCTGGGCGCGGCCGAGGTGGTGCAGACGGGTGTGGCCACGGATGTGGTGCAGGCCGCGCGCGACTGCACTCCGGAGCAGCGCGGGGTGGATCTGGCGATTGAGGCCGTGGCAACGCCGGAGACCTGGGAGCAGGCCGTGGCCATGACGCGCAACGGTGGGACGGTGAACTTCTTTGGCGGACCGGCGGCGGGCACGGTGGTGACGCTGGATACGAATCGGCTGCACTATGGCGACCTGACGCTGAAGGCAACCTTTCATCACCGGCCGGAGGTCTGCCGTCGCGCCTTGGCGCTGCTGGCCGATGGTCGCTTCCGGGCCGGAATGCTGCTGAGCGGTGAGGCCGGGCTGGCCGATCTGCAGCAGCTGTTTCACGACTGGAAGGGGCTGAAAACCGTGATTCTTCCGGGCGGGCCAGAGGGTAGGATAAAGGCATGAGTGCTGCGGAGACGACGATGCCGGGTGAGGCCGAACGCGAGCAACTGCTGCGGCAGGGATGGGCGGCGCTGCCGGAGAGCTATCGCATGCCGGAGACTGCGCCGACTGTGGCCGAGGCGATGGCCTGGTGTCGCAGGCTGGCCGAGACGCATTATGAGAACTTCCATGTGGCCTCGTGGTTTTTGCCGGAGAAGCTGCGGCCGCACTTTCATGCGATCTATGCCTACTGCCGCGTCTCGGATGATCTGGGCGACGAGGTGAGCAGCCCGGAGCAGGCGCTGGCGCTGCTGGATTTCTGGCAGGGCGAACTGGAGGCCTGTTATCGCGGCCAGGTGCGGCATCCGGTCTTTGTGGCGCTGGCGGAGACGATTCGCGCCTGCCAGATTCCGATCACGCCCTTTGCCGATCTGCTGAAGGCCTTTCGGCAGGACCAGACGGTGACGCGGTATCGGACGATGGATGAGGTGCTGGAGTACTGCCGGTATTCGGCGAATCCGGTGGGGCATCTGGTGCTGTACGTCTGCGGATATCGGGATGCGGAGCGCTTCCGGCTTTCGGATTTCACCTGCTCGGCGCTGCAGCTGGCAAACTTCTGGCAGGATGTGCGGCCGGATCTGGAGCAGCGCGGACGAATCTATCTGCCGCAGGATGCGATGGCGCGCCATGGGGTGACCGAGGCGATGCTGGCCAGCCATGTGGCCACGGATGCCTTTCGCGCGCTGCTGCGCGAGATGACGGATGCGGCGCGGGCAATGTTTGAGCAGGGGCTGCCGCTGATCGGGCAGGTGGACCGGGATCTGGCGGTGGATCTGGATCTGTTCAGCCGCGGGGGACTGGAGATTCTGCGCGCCATTGAGCAGTCGGATTACGACGTGCTGCGCGCGCGGCCGGCCATCTCCAAACGCACGAAGCTGGCGCTTGCGTTACGGGCGGTGACGGGGAAGTTCCTGCCGGGGCTGCGACTGCGAGGCCGAGCGGCATGAGTGCAGCCAGCGAGACGGTGGCGCGGAGTGGCGGCGTGGATCCGGTGACCCTGGACAGCGCGTATGCCGAGTGCCGCGCGATTGCCCGGCGCGAGGCCAAGAACTTCTACTTTTCCTTTGTGGCGCTGCCGGCGGCGCGGCGGGATGCAATGTGCGCGATCTATGCGTTCATGCGACGGGCCGATGATCTGTCGGATGATGAATCCTTTGCGCGTGCCGAGCGCAGGCAGATGCTGGCGGCGTGGCTGGAGGATTGGCGCAGGGTGCGCGACGGAGAGCAGACGCAGGATGCGGTCTTTGTGGCGGTGCGGGATGCAGCGCGTCGGTTTGCCATTCCGTATTCGCTGCTGGATGAGCTGGTGGCAGGTACGACGATGGATCTGGACGAGACGGAGGCAAGCCGCGCCGGACGACCGGATACCTTCCCCAGCTATGTGGAGCTGGATCGCTACTGCTATCTGGTGGCATCGGTGGTGGGGTTGGTGTGCATCCGCATCTTTGGATACCGCGATGCGAGAGCGGAAAAGCTGGCCGAGCAGACGGGCATTGCCTTCCAGCTGACGAATATTCTTCGCGATGTGCGGGAGGATGCGGAGCGGAATCGCGTCTATCTGCCGCTGCGCGAGCTGGAGCGGCACGGAGTGGCGGTCGAGGATCTGCTGCATCATCCGGCAGCGACGGTGACCGAGGCCGAGCGCGCGCTGCTGGCCGCCGTGGCGGAGCGGGCCGAGCAGATGTATGGGGCGGCGCAGGAACTGCTGCCGCGGATTGACCGGATCAGCCGGCCGGCGCTGTGGGTGCTGGTGACGATTTATCATCGGCTGCTGCGGCGCATTCGCAGCCAGCGCTATGAGGTGATGGCGCAACGCATCTCTGTGCCCACCTGGCAGAAGCTGCTGATTCTGGCGGTTGGACTGGTGTGGATGGGCGGCGTGCGCCTGCTGCCGGGCAGAGGATAACGGACAGATGGCCAGCCAGCAAGGGAAGAAGCGCGACAACTCAGCACTGGTGGTGGGCGGCGGCGTGGCCGGGATTGCGGCAGCCTGCGCGCTGGCGGATGCCGGTTTTACCGTGACGCTGGTGGAG
>JAKBAG010000291.1 GCA_021809235.1 Acidobacteriota bacterium | reverse complement strand
CAGCGACTTTGGGTTTACGAGACGAGTCATACACAACTTGACTTGCAGAAAGAAAAGAGGCCGGAGCTGATCTGACGAGGATGCTTCCGGCCTGTTTTTGCTGTTGCTGCGGTGCTGCCTACTTCAAGTCCACAACCTGACCAGCCGCCGGGGCGGCAGAAAGCTGGTTGGCACGAGTAGTGGTTACCTTGCGCAACTGCCCGTCGCGCTGGAACTCGAGCTTCCAAAGCTGCAGACGCTGGCTGGAGTCGTTCCTTGCAACAAAGGAAACCTCGGGATTCTGCGTCCAGGAGATCGACAAGGAAGCCGGAACAACACTCGGAGTGGGCTGCGCGGTGGCTGAGCTCGGGACGTCGGATGTGGGGTTGAATGTGGGTTGAACCCGTTCGCCAGCAAGGGCGGCATAGCAAAGGGCCAACCCCATCCAGTCCCTGCGATCTGGATGTTGATCCTCGCGTAACAGATCATTGAAGACCACGATGGTCATGCGATTACGGCGGGATGGGGTGAACAGGGAGTAACCGGCGCGTTCAACTGGAACCAGATGCAGCCGAGCCGAGGAGGTGCGCGGAAGTGCCACCGTGAAACTCGACTCCCGCCGGGTACCTGCATTGCGTCGATACCAAAGCAGGAGATGATCGGGCAGCGCCGGACACACCATCTGCTGAATCTGCCAGCCGTCGGAGGATTCGGCACTTCCCTGCCCCGCGAGGCGGAATCCCTGTTCCCCGGCGCGGTTGGCAAGGGCGGAAGCACTTGTGGCCAGCAGTTGCTGGTCGGAAGGGCTCATTTGATCAACGGTAAGCGTGCGCAGTGTGGTGGTCTGCGACTGGAAGCGGTCGAGCGTGAAGGGTGCGAGCCTGGGTGCGGCGCTGGTGGCCTCTGTGATCTTGAGTCCGCAGTGGGTTCCCGGAGTCTTCTGGCAGGGCGACTGGGCAGCAAGCGCTAACGACAACGGGAGGCCCAGAAACAGTGCGGCAGCAACTTTGGGGTAAATGATCTTCATCATGCACAGAGTATCATTTGCGGGAATCGTACCTCGGATTGCAGGGAAAGAACGCTGATGCCCCAAAAACATCCGGCGCTTCCAAGTGGAAGCGCCGGATGAGGATGCATGCTAAGGCAGGGATCAGTTGCTGCTGTGGTGCCCTGCCGCCGGCTTCCGGTGATGGGTGACCGGCTTCTTGGCCACCTGGATTTCGCCGTCGCGCATGATGATCTGCGGCGGGGTCTGGGTGTAGGAGTCGTAAGTACCCACGAGGTTGGTGATATCCGTGCCGACGGCAGGAATTTCCTTGTCGGTGAGCGGCTTCTTCATGTTGATCGTGAAGTCGGCGACCTTGTCAGCCTTGGCGTCATCAGTGACAGCCAGTTTGATCTGGTTGGCATCGGCGGCAATGACCGTGCCGGGGATAATGACGACCTTGTCCTTGAGTGTAGCGAAGAGCTTCTCGGCGTTATCCGGGGAAGCATTGGCCAGCACGTACTCGCTGTCGCCCATCGCGTAGGTGGAGAAGTCGGGATTGTCGGCAACGAACTTGTCTGCAATCTGCTTCGGCGTGGGGGCCGGATCGATCTTGAAGTCCTGAGGCGGGAACAGGCTCTTGGCAGACTCGGCCATAACGGCATCGTAGCCATCGGTGCTACCGTGGAAACGCTTGTACCAGTACTTGGCCTGTTTTTCGATAACGGGCTTGAAGTTGGCCGGGGCAAAGTTTTCTGCACGGCTCATGAACCAGACGCCGTTGATCATATCTGCCGGCTTGAGCTGGGTGTAGGTCTGGCCGAGGACCAGCGTATCGTTGAGCGCCGGTGCAACCTGGGTAGCGGCCGGATTGGCAGCTGCGATCATCTCCAGCTCGGTGCGGAACTCCGAGATGGCACCCTTCAGATCTTTTTTGGAGTAGATGTCGTCATAGGCGATGACGGAGTGGAAGAACGGGTCGGTGGTGGCCTTCTGCTTCTTGAATGCATCCTCGGCGACGCCGTCGGGCTTGGTGAGCGCCAAACCCTTCTGCGCGGCGGCAGCAGCATCATCAAGCAGCTGTGCCTGCTGGGCAGGATTGGAGGATGCAACCTGAGTGGCCTGCTGTTTCTTGATGAAGGCGATCAGGTAGAGCGCCTTCAGATTGGATGGGTCCACCTGCAGCAAACGGCCAGCTGCATCGACGGCCTTTGAGGCATCGAACTGGGAGTACGCATCCACGAGCTGGTTAAGGACGGCAAGCTTGACCACGCTCTGGGGATAGGTATTCAGGAACGACTCACATGCGGAAGCCTTGGCCTGCGGAGAGGTCTGCGAAATCGCATTGTTATACGAGTTGAACTCGGCAGGATCCTTGATGGTGATCTGGCCAGGGGTGGCCTGTGCCCGAGCCATGGGAGCGGCGAGCAGACCAAGCCCGATCAAGGCAGACGCAGCGGTGAGGAGATACTTCTTCATGCAAAGCTCCTGGGAATTTCGTTATCAATGTTCGTGTGACCCGTAATCTGGCGAGCAGAGTAAGGATTGCCGTCTATGAGCAATTTCTTCCGCTCCTGAGTCAAGATGCGGTGATGCTGGGATTATAGAAATTGCAGCCAACTCTGACAAGTAAAGATTTACTCCACGGAATGGAGTAGGCGGACGAGTTCGGCCTGCTCGGCGAGAAAGGCATCGTGCCCGTGGGCTGTAACCATCTCACGATAGTCTGCCCGCACGCCGACAGAACGCATCGATTCGGCCAACTGCTGGACGTCTCGGGCGGGAAAAAGCAGGTCTGAGCTGATACCGAGCAGCAGCAGCCGTGCACGGATGGAAGCAAAGGCCGGACCAACGCCACCAGCGTCCCGGATGGGATCCCAGTTGTCCATCATCCGCAGGATAGCCAGATAGGAGTTGGCGTCAAACCGATCGGGAAATTTGGCACCCTGATAGTCGAGATAGCCTGCGATGTCGAAACGTCCGCCAAGCAGTCCGTTTTCGCCAGGCCGGTGCAACCAGGGCTTTTCCCCATTGCGGTTGGGACGGCGGGCAAACCGCTCCTCGAAAAGCTCGGGCGATTTGTAGCTGAAGGTGGCGATCTGGCGGGCCAGCGACAGTCCGCGCCGGGGCTGGCGATGGGTCAGGTAGTTGCCACCGTTCCAGTCCGGATCGTTGACGATGGCCATGCGCTGGACGTGATTGAGCGCCAACCCCATGGCTCCCAGCGGCGCAACGCCAATAACCACTGCGCGCTCCACACGTTCGGGAAATTCGATGCTCCACTGCAGGGCTTGCATGCCGCCAATCGACCCTCCAATGGCCAGTCGGAGCCTGTGAATTCCTAGCGAATCCAGCAGGC
>JAKBAG010000290.1 GCA_021809235.1 Acidobacteriota bacterium | reverse complement strand
GACTTGCTTGATTGTACGCTCCCCTGCCTCCCATCTCTCTCATACCGCCGGTGGAGGCGCCGCGTGCTTGAAGCACCCATTTCCGCAAACTATGGAATACTGCATCGGAGCGAGCGTGAGCGCCTGCCACTCTCATCCTCGCAAGCCATTCTTCTGCGGATTGAGGCCACCATGCACCTTCAACGCCAGCTACTGCTCCCTGCAATTCTCGCCTGTATCGCACTCTTTCCCAATGCTGCATCGGCAGCATCTCTGGCATCCGTGACGAGGGCATCGAATCCGCCCAGTGTACCCGAGCGGTCCGCCAGATTTGCCGACATCGACGCCATCGTGCGGCAGGCGATCGCAGAGGGAGCGATCCCGGGAGCCGTGGTTCTGGTGGAGCACCACGGACGCATCCTCTATCGAAAGGCCTTTGGAAATCGCGCCCTTGAGGCTGGGAGCCTGAGCTACCCTGTTGCCGACCGGGAACCGATGACCGTAGATACGATCTTCGATCTGGCCTCTCTGACCAAGTGCATTGCCACCACCACGGCGATGATGCAGCTGATCGAATCCGGACGGGTCAAGCTCAATGATCCGGTCGCGGCCTACCTGCCGGAGTTTGCCCGGAATGGCAAGGGACAGATTACGGTGCGCGAGCTGATGACACACTACTCCGGACTGCCTCCCGATCTGGATCTGAGCCAGCCATGGCAGGGCCGCAACGCCGCCTGGGACAGAGTCATGTCCACGACTCCGATTCATCCCCCCGGCAGCAGCTTTCTCTACAGCGACATCAACTTTATTACGCTTGGATTTCTGGTGGAGACTGTCACCGGCCAGTCGCTGGATACCTATACGCAGGCCCACATCTTCACGCCGCTCGGTATGCAGCATACGCGCTACCTTCCGCCGGGCTCGTGGAGATCCCGGATTGCGCCGACGCAGTGGGACACCGATGCCCCACTGACCCATCCGGAAAACAGCTCCGAACCAATGCTGCGAGGCGTAGTCCATGACCCAACCGCGCGACGCATGGGCGGGGTTGCCGGCCATGCCGGACTGTTCTCCACGGCTGACGATCTGGCCCTCTTTGCCAACGACCTGCTGCATGCGCATCGGCTGCTGAGCGCTTCGGCAGTGGCCAAAATGTCCACCCCGCAACAGCCCGCGAATGCGCCCAGCCAGCGCGGGCTGGGCTGGGATATCGACTCTCCGTTTGCCAGCAATCGCGGGGATCTGCTCCCGGTCGGCTCCTACGGACACACCGGCTTCACTGGCACCTCGCTCTGGATCGATCCAGTGACGGATACAGCGATTGTGGTGCTCGCCAGCGCAGTCCACCCCGATGGCCATCCGCAGCATGCCGGGACATCCATCGTTTCGCTGCGCACGCGCATCGCCACGGCGGTGGTGCACTCGCTGCAGCTCACGGTTTCCGAGCAACAGTCCCTTGCTCTGGCTCGCATCACCGGCTATAACGACTCGCAGATGGCTGCTCGCCGCATTGCCAACCGCAATGGAAGCGTTCGCACGGGCATCGACGTTCTGGAATCCACCGGCTTTGCCGCATTGCACCCGAATCCCATGCATCCGGTCCGCATTGGTCTGATTACCAACCAGACGGCACTGGACGCGGCAGGGCATCGCACCGCGGATGTTCTCGCCCATGCAGCCGGGCTTCGTCTGGCGGCCATCTTCAGTCCGGAACACGGATTTTCCGGGCAATTTGATACGACTGCAATCTCCAACACAACTGACAACGCCACGGGAGTTCCAATCTTCAGCGTCTATGGAGCCACCGATGCGGCGCGACGCCCCACGGAAGCCGAGCTTGCCAACGTCGATCTGCTGGTCTTCGACATTCAGGATGTCGGCGTGCGCTACTATACCTACGAAACGACGCTGGGCTACTTTCTGGAGGCCGCCGCGCAGAGCCACAAGCCCATCCTGGTACTGGATCGCCCCAATCCCATCACCGGCTCGCTGGTGCAGGGACCCATCTCCGATTCCGGAACACAATCGTTCGTGAATTACATCCCGCTTCCGGTGCGGCACGGGATGACGATCGGAGAACTGGCGCGCTACGACAACGGCACGCGCTCGCTGCACGCCACGCTGACCGTGATCCCGATGCAGGGCTGGATGCGCGGCGACTGGTATGACTCCACGGGGCTGCTGTGGACCAATCCTTCGCCCAATCTCCGCTCCCTTGCCGAAGCGACGCTGTACCCCGGGATCGGACTGATCGAAGGCTCCAACATCTCGGTCGGCAGAGGCACAGACACACCGTTTGAACTCGTGGGAGCACCGTGGATTGACCCCATACAACTGGCACAGTGGCTGAATGCGCGCGCACTGGAAGGGATTCGCTTCCTGCCGATCCGCTTCACGCCAGCCGACTCCAACTACAAGGGACAGTCCTGCGGCGGCGTGCGGCTGCTGGTGACAGATCGTGCCGGTTTGGATGCGCCCGAGTTAGGAATCGAAATTGCCTCTGCGCTGCATCAGCTCTATCCGCAGAAATACCACCTTGACTCCGTGGATTGGCTGTTGCGCTCCCGCGCAACCCTGAAAGCGCTGGAGGATGGCGAGGATCCGCGACGCATTGCCGAGGACTGGCAGGTAGCCCTCGATGCGTTTCTGGCTCGTCGCAAACCGTATCTGCTTTACGGCGTAGATGGCCAGAATGCGCGCGCGGAATAAGCCGGAAAAGCTCCGGGCTCCTGAAGCTTCTCAGGAGCCCGGAGGCAGGTCACAAAGAATGGGACGATTCTACTCAAGCCTGTTCCGGCGCGGTGGCTGCAGGAGCCGCCTTGGCCTCAGGTTTGCGAATGTCAATACCGCCCTTGAAGAACGCTCCATCTTCAATGCTGATGCGCGCTGCCGATACATCGCCGGTCAAAGCTCCCTCACTGCGGATATCCACACGATCCGTGGCCGATACATTGCCGCGGATCTTGCCCAGAACGACAATCTCACGCGCGGTGATGCTGGCCGCTACCTGTCCATTCCGACCGACGGTGACGCGATTGCCTGGCAGGTTGATGGCACCTTCCACTTTGCCGTCGATAAACAACGACTCAGAGCCGGTAATCTCGCCCTTGATCATCAGTCCTTTGCCAATGGTCGCCTGATCGCCGCTGGTCGCTGGTGTAGCAGCAGTGGGACGGGCAACGGGCGGCTCATAGGCTGGAGCTGCTGGACGGGCAGGCTCCGGCGCTGGCGGAACGGGCGAACTATTCGATTGACTTGGCTTCCACATGATGTATGACTCCTCAGGATTTCATTCTGCGCACAGGCCCCGACACTGACTCCCAGGCAGTATCTCCAGCTTGCATTGTAGCC
>JAKBAG010000289.1 GCA_021809235.1 Acidobacteriota bacterium | reverse complement strand
ATTGCGTTCTGGTGGGCGTGAACATGGTGCTGATGCTGGACAGCCACTGGGACGTGAAGCTGGCGCGGGCGCGGATTGCCGCCGATCTGAAGGATCCACGGCTGGAGGCGGACCTCTATCCGGTGGGTTCCTGGCGGGACCAGCCGCCCACCCGCAAGGCTGCGCTGATGAATGCGCCGGTGCCGGTGCCGCCGATCCTCGATGATTCGATGAACCAAAGCCGCAATGCAGCAGCCACCCAGGTGGCCACGCAGCTGGCGGCGCAGCTGCCCACGGAGGATTTGCTGCGTCTGGAGCAACAGATGCATCCTGCCCGGTGTCCGGATTGTCAGCCGGGATCCAATAACTGGGTGATCTCCGGCAAGCGGACCGCAAGCGGAAAGCCGCTGCTGTCCAATGACATGCATCTGGATCTGACGGTGCCGAACATCTGGATGACGGCGGAGCTGAAGGCTCCCGGATTGCATGTGGCCGGCGTCACGCTGCCCGGGGTTCCGCTGGTGATTGCCGGGCACAACGATCACATTGCCTGGGGCTTTACGGCGCTCTATGCCGACGTGCAGGATCTCTACATCGAGCAGCTGGACGGCAAGGGCAACTATCGCGCTTCCAACGGAAGCTGGCAGCCGCTGGCTCACGTGCAGGAGACGATTCCGGTGCGCTTTGGCCGGACCGTGCATCAGGATGTGGCTCTGACCGTACACGGGCCGCTGCTGAATCCGGTGGTTCGTACCCATCGGCAGGCCATTGCCCTGCGCTGGACGCTCTATGATCCGGCCCTGGCAGCCATTCCCATCTATTCGATCGACACGGCGGAGAACTGGCAGCAGTTTTCGATGGCGCTGGAGGCCTGGTGCTGGCCCACGCAGAATGTGGTCTATGCCGACGATGCCGGGCATATTGCCTATCACGCCATTGGCAAGGTTCCGCTGCGTCCCAACGGGCTGCAGGGGATGCCCATTGCCGACGGTGACCATGAGTGGCATGGCTACATTCCCTTTGACGAGATGCCGAATGCCTTCGATCCGCCTTCCGGCCTGCTGGCCACTGCCAATGCCCGCGTCACGCCGGATGATACGCAGTATCCGCTGACGCTGGAGTGGGCGGATCCGTACCGGATTGAACGGATCTATCAGGATCTGGATGGGCGCACCGGATTGACCCGGCAGCAGATGCTGGCCGTGCAGACGGATATCTATAGCGGAGTGGATCTGGAGCTTGCGCATCGCTTTGCCGATGCCATTGACCACACCGAGCCCGTGGATGGACGACTGCGGCAGGCAGCCCTGCTGCTGCGCAACTGGGACGGGCGGATGACGACCGATTCCCCGGCGGCATCGATTGTGGCCTGGGCACGGAAGGCATTCTGGCCGCTGATCCTGAAGCCGCGTCTGGGCCGGGATATGGCGCTCTATCGCTGGTCGGAGTCCAACTTTGCCGAGGAGGAGATCCTCATGCACGGCGGAGACACGCCGCGCAGTCCGTGGCTTCCCGCGCGCTACCGCGACTGGAATGCGCTGCTGACCGATGCCGTGCGCCAGGGCATGGAGCAGGGACGGGCAACCGGCGACCTGAATGCCTGGCGCTACGGTCGCTGGCATGTTGTGGATCTGGAGCATCCGTTGCTGGGTCCGCTGCTGGGATGGTTGCCGCAGGTGAGTGCCTGGGCTGGAACCGGACCTTGGCCCCAGAGCGGGGATACGACGACCATCAAGCAGGTGGGCCGCGCCTTCGGTCCCAGCCAGCGATTTACCATGGACTGGAGCGATCCCGATGCTTCCACGGAGAATATCGTGCTCGGAGAAAGCTCGAATCCGCTGAGTCCATGGTTTCGCGATCAGTGGCTGAGCTGGTACGGCGGCACGACCTTCGCGCTGCCTTTTTCCCACAGCGCCGTGCAGGCACACACCACGCACACGCTGCATCTGCTGCCGGAGTGATGGGTTGGTCCCAAGAGCAAGCTCGCCCTCCCGATGGAAGACAGTCTCCCATCGGTCACGCATCCTGGGGCATCGACTGTGGTCCGCGCGTTGGATGGGGCTGACGGCCCTCGTTCTGACAGCCGCCGGCATGCATGCCGCTGTCAGCTGTGGTCACGATTACGACTTTCATCTGGTTTCCTGGCTGAATGTGGTCCGCGCCTGGCATCAGGGAGTGTTGCTGCCGGAGTGGGCGCAGACGCCTGCCTGGCAGGCCGGGGAGCCGCGTTTTGTCTTTTATCCCCCGCTCAGCTGGCTGCTTGGAGCGGCCTTGGGCGCTGTCTTTGGCGCAGGTGCTCAGGGATGGACCGCTCAGGGATGGACCCTGGCCACGTGGGGTTTTGTCTGGCTGGCGCTGGTGGCCACGGGAATGGCCACGCGACGCCTGGCGCGCGAGTGGCTGCCAGATGATCTGGCATCCGTGGCTGGAATCCTGGCCATCCTTGCGCCCTATGCCCTGTTCACGGCCTTTGAGCGCAGCGCACTGGCAGAGCTGGCAGCGACGCCCTGCTTTCCGCTGGCCATCCTATACAGCGTCAAAGCCAGTACCGGTAGCGGGTCGCAGCCGTGTGCAGAACAGGCGGGGCAGGGAACTGCCGGCATTTGGAGCCCGGCCACGCGGCGGCTTGCGGTGGTGATTGCCGCCTGCTGGCTCCTCAATGCTCCATCCGGCGTGATGCTGTGCTACATGCTGGCCGGGGTTGCGCTGGTTGTCGCTGCCGCAGAGCGGGCTGTCTGGCCCGTGGGTCGCGCCCTGCTGGGTGTGCTGCTGGGGTTGGGACTGGCAGCGTTTTATCTGGTTCCCGCAGCGCTGGAGCAGCGCTGGGTGCAGATTGATGCTGCCAATGCCGTGGGCATGCGGATTGAGGACAGCTGGCTGTTTGCCCGGCATGCGGCTCCGGAGATGGCGTTCCATGATGCCGTCCTGCATCGCGCCTCGGTGATCCTTCTGCTTACGGTGCTGGTGGCATCGCTGGCCTGCTGGCTGGCCTATCGCTCCGGAGTCTTGGAGCGCCGGGATCGGCGCTTCTGGCTGCCGTTGCTTCTGTTGCTTCCGGCAGCGCTCGGGATGCAGCTTCCGCCCTCCCGGTTTCTGTGGCATCTGCTTCCCAAGATGCAGTTTCTGCAGTTTCCCTGGCGGCTGACGATTGTGCTCACGGCTCCGCTGGCCATCTTTCTGGCGTTGGCGCTGAAGCCCTGCAGCCGCAGGCAGCGGGGATGCGTTCTGTGTGTGGGCGTGCTGCTGGCCGCCGGTGCCAGCTTCCTGCTGCTGCATCAGCCCTGCGACAGTGAGGATAATGTGGCAGCACAGCTGGTCGTGGACCAGCAGCAG
The DNA here is from genome assembly GCA_021809235.1 of Acidobacteriota bacterium. Classification (GTDB taxonomy): domain Bacteria; phylum Acidobacteriota; class Terriglobia; order Terriglobales; family Acidobacteriaceae; genus Acidicapsa. The sequence goes on along the minus strand of JAKBAG010000289.1, from coordinate 19 downwards.
GGTGCGCCGCCCACCGATG
>JAKBAG010000288.1 GCA_021809235.1 Acidobacteriota bacterium | reverse complement strand
CATGTAGACTGGCCGTGAAGGAGTGCACGTATGGAATACAAGGAAATTTCCAGGACAGGAATCCAGGTGGCCCGCATCGGATTGGGCTGTATGGGCATGTCGGACTTTTATGTGCCCGGTGACGAGCGGGAGGCCATTGCCGTCATTCATCGAGCACTGGATCTGGGTAGCACTTTCCTGGACACTGCGGACATGTATGGCCTGGGACGGAACGAAACGCTGGTGGGCAAGGCGATTCAGGGCCGCCGCAATCAAGTGTTTCTAGCTACCAAGTTCGGCATCCGGCGTTCGGAAACCGGTGCTCCGCTCGGCGTCTGTGGTACCCCGGAGTACGTACGACAGGCCTGCGAGGCCAGTCTGCGACGGTTGGGTGTGGAAACGATTGACCTCTATTACCAGCACCGCGTGGATCCGGAAACGCCGATTGAAGAGACCGTCGGTGCGATGGCCGAACTGGTACGCGAAGGCAAGGTGCGTTTTCTGGGGCTTTCGGAGGCTGCTGCAGACACCATTCGCCGCGCCCACGCTACCCATCCGATTACGGCGCTGCAAACGGAGTATTCGCTGTGGACGCGCGACCCAGAGGAGGAGATTCTGCCCGTAGTCCGCGAACTGGGCATTGCCTTTGTGGCCTACAGCCCTCTGGGACGCGGCTTCCTCACCGGTCGCTTCCGCAAGCCCGAGGATCTGGATCCCAGCGATACACGCCGGAACCATCCGCGCTTTCAAGGAGAGAACTTTTTCGCGAATTTGCACCTGGTGGCGCATCTGGAAGAGCTGGCAAAGCAAAAATCCTGCACCGCATCCCAGATTGCCCTCGCCTGGCTACTGGCGCAGGGCGAGGATATTTTTCTGATTCCCGGAACGAAGCAATTGCGGTATCTGGAGCAGAACATCGGCTCGCTGCAGGTGACACTGACGCCGCAAGATCTGGCAACGATCCAGAAGCTGCTTCCCCCGCAGGCTGCGCAGGGAGCCCGCTATCCGGAGGTTACGCTGCGTATGGTGAACCGGTAGGGGAGAGTCCTCAACCGTTGCGCATGAGATGGATTCGGCCAGGCAGCTCGGGCCGGAAAATCAGCCCTCGATTTCCCGCCGAATCTCTTCCATGGTTTCCTCGGGAATAGGTGGCATGGCACCGGCCTGTGATGCCAGATAACTTCCCCACCGGTTGCCAGCCTCGTTCAACACAGCAAGCGGGGCCTGACGCAGCAGGTAGTGGGTCATGGCTGCGGTAAAGGCATCACCGGCACCGATGGTATCCATCACTTCCGTCGGTATGCCGGGATGTCGATGCCAGTCCTGGCGACTGACCAGGAGGCTGCCCCCGCCGCCGCAGGTGATGGCCACCAGTTCCAGAGCCGGATACTGCTCAAGCAGCGCCTCAGCTGCGGCGCGGAACGGATCACTGCCGGCTGCAGGCAACTGGAGCAGTTCCAGAACGCGCGGCACCTCGGCATCGTTCATCTTCACCACGCTTGCCAAAGTCAGCGACTGCTGAAGAACAGCTGAGGAGTAATACGGCTCGCGAAGGTTCACATCAAAGATGCGCGCCGACTGCGGCTCGACAGACCGCAGCAGCCGGACAATGGCTGCCGCAGAGACGGCGCTGCGCTGGGCAAGGCTGCCAAAGCAGATCGCATCACATTGGCGCACCACCTGGGTCCAGGCATCAGAGGCCTCCAGAAAGTCCCATGCCGCCGGAGCGTGAATCACATAGCTGGGCTGCCCGTCGGCTAGTTCCACAGAGACCTGACCGGTCGGGTGCGCGGTATCCTGCTGCAGGTGGCTGGCATCAACCGGATACCCGGCCAGTACCTCCAGCGTCTGCCCGGCCAGGGCATCGGTTCCGATGCGACTGAGAATCGTGGTCTGGTTGCCAAGCCGAGCGGCCATCACGCTGAAATTGGCGGGGGCCCCGCCCAATTGCGGCCCCGTGGGCAGCATGTCCCAGAGCAACTCTCCGATTCCTACAATTCGCTTCACACGCACATCCTTTCCTGCGTTTCTACGGTGTTCCGCGTTGGTATACACTCGCGGACGTCTACTGGCAGATTGCGTCTGTCGAGTTTCACGGCTGACCGACGGACGTAAGAGTAAATTCGATTCTATTGCGCCGCTGCCATGGTTCGCAGCCAGGGTCCAATTCCCTGCCCCGCAGCCGTGACAATTCCTTGGCGTTCGCGATACCCTAAGCCGTACCGAGCCGAGCAACATGCGGTACAAGGAGCGCACGAAGAACATGCCCATTCAACCTACTGCGAAGATCTGGCGCAACGGCAGCCTTATTCCCTGGGAAGAGGCCACCATTCACGTCATGAGCCATGTGGTCCATTACGGTTCCAGCATCTTTGAAGGAATCCGCTGCTACAGTCAGCCTTCTGGCGCTGCCATCTTCCGGCTGCCGGAGCACATGCAGCGGCTGCTGGATTCAGCCAAGATCTATCGCATGCCCATTGCATACAATCTGGACGAGTTGTGTGCCGCCGTCGTGGAGACAGTGGAGGCCAATGGGGTAGCTCCCTGCTACATTCGCCCGGTGGCCATGCGCGGCTATGGGGAGATCGGTATTGATCCGCTGAAGTGCCCAATGGATCTGTTCATTGCCAATTTTCCCTGGGGCAAATACGTGGCCGGAGGACATGGCGGCGCCGATGTCTGTGTGAGCAGTTGGAACCGCATGGCTCCCAACACTCTGCCTGCACTGGCCAAGGCCGGCGCGAACTACATGAACTCCCAATTGATTCGCATGGAAGCCGAAGCCAACGGCTATGCGGAAGGCATTGCCCTGGACGTGAACGGACTGGTCTCGGAGGGCTCTGGAGAAAACATTTTTCTGGTGCGCAACGGTGTGGTCTACACGCCGCCGCTCGCCAACTCCGCCCTCTCCGGCATTACGCGGGATTCGATCCTTACAATCGCACGCCATCTGGGCCTTCCGGTAGTCGAACAGGCCATTCCACGCGAGATGCTCTACATCGCAGATGAGATCTTCTTCACCGGAACCGCGGCCGAAGTCTCCCCGATCCGCTCGATTGATCGCATCGTGATCGGAGACGGAAATCCCGGCCCCATCAGCCAGCAGATCGCCGATGAGTTCTTTGGTATTGCCAACGGACTCAAGCCGGACCGCTTTGGCTGGCTGACGCCAGTCAACATCACCGCATCAGAGACAGTAGGCGTCTGAAGACACTTGCACCGGCGCAGAAAACTGGACACACACTCCAAGCCAGAAGGCAGCCTTCATTGGCTGCCTTCTGCGCTTGACACGGTTGCTCATCGGCTGGCTGTTGATACCAGCCGGAGAATCGCGTTGCCGTGCGCTGGCAGGGTTAGCTGT
>JAKBAG010000287.1 GCA_021809235.1 Acidobacteriota bacterium | reverse complement strand
AGCTGATGCCCCAGACAGATGCCAACGGACCGTTGCTGCATGTGGTGTCGTATGACTTTGGCATTAAGCGTAATATCCTGCGCATGCTCACGCGCGAGGGGTGCCGGGTGACGGTGGTGCCTGCGGAGACACGCGCCGATCAGGTTCTGGATCTGAAGCCGGATGGGGTCTTTCTATCGAATGGCCCAGGTGATCCGGAACCGGTGACCTATGCCGTGCAGGCCATTCGACAGATCATGGGTCGAGTCCCGATCTTTGGCATCTGTCTGGGGCATCAGCTCACGGGTCTTGCCCTCGGCGGAAAAACGTACAAGCTTAAGTTTGGCCACCACGGCGGCAACCATCCGGTGAAGAACCTGCTCACGGGCAAGGTGGAGATCACGGCGCATAACCATAACTTTGCTGTCGATCCGGACAGCATTCGCATCAGTGATGTGGAACTGACGCACGTCGACCTGAATGACAACACAGTGGAGGGACTGCGCCATCGCTCCCTGCCGCTGTTCAGTGTGCAATATCATCCGGAAGCAGCACCCGGACCGCACGATAGTCAATATCTCTTCCACGACTTTCGCCGCATGATGGACGAGTGGAAGAAAAACTGATTCGGCGCGGACGGCAGTTCGCGCTGGGTTCACCCCTTCGCCATCGGCGACAGGCATCCAAAGGCTGAGGTAGCAGCAGGGCAATGCCACGTAGAAACGATATCCAGAAGATTCTCGTCATTGGCTCCGGACCAATCGTCATCGGTCAGTCCGCTGAGTTTGATTACTCCGGCACGCAGGCCTGCAAGGCACTGCGGCAGGACGGTTATGAAGTAGTGCTGGTCAACTCGAATCCGGCCACCATCATGACCGATCCCGAACTAGCAGATCGCACCTACATTGAGCCGTTGACGCTTCCCTATGTTGAGGAGATTCTCCGCGTTGAGTCTGCGATGATGCCTCCCGGCTCCGGCAAATTTGCTCTTCTGCCGACGGTCGGCGGGCAGACGGCGCTGAATCTCGCCGTTGAGCTTTCCGACTCTGGCATTCTGGAAAAATACGGCGTGGAGATGATTGGCGCGCGCCTGGAGGCAATCAAGAAGGCTGAGGATCGGCTGCTTTTCAAGGACGCCATGGTGCGCATCGGGCTCGAGGTTTCCCGCTCTGTACTCGTGAACAATCTGCGCGACGGCCTTGATTTTGCCGGTAAGATCGGATTCCCCATTCTCATCCGTCCCAGCTTCACGCTGGGTGGCTCCGGCGGCGGCATTGCCTACAACCGCGAAGAACTGATGGAGATTCTTGCACGCGGCCTTGATCTTTCTCCCGTGCATGAGTGCCTGATCGAAGAGAGCGTGCTCGGCTGGAAGGAATTCGAGCTTGAGGTTATGCGGGATCTGGCAGACAACGTCATCATTGTCTGCTCCATTGAAAACTTTGACCCCATGGGCGTGCACACAGGCGATTCGATCACCGTGGCTCCCGCGCAGACTCTGACGGACCGGGAATACCAGCGCATGCGTGATGCAGCGATTGCCGTGATGCGCGAGATCGGTGTCGAGACGGGAGGCTCCAACGTTCAGTTTGCCGTCAATCCTGTCGATGGTCGCATGACCGTGATTGAAATGAATCCACGCGTTTCGCGCTCCTCGGCTCTGGCATCGAAGGCGACTGGATTTCCCATTGCCAAAATAGCCGCCAAGCTGGCAGTGGGTTACACGCTGGACGAAATCTCCAACGACATCACGCGCAAGACTCCGGCCTGCTTTGAGCCGACCATCGACTACGTCGTCACGAAAATCCCCAAGTGGCAGTTTGAGAAGTTTCCCGGAGCCGATGACACACTCGGTCCGCAGATGAAATCCGTCGGGGAAGTGATGGCCATCGGGCGCACCTTCAAGGAATCCCTGATGAAGGCGCTGCGGTCGCTGGAAACGGGTAAGAAAACTGGCACCGAAGAGCTGGATTCGCGTCGCCTGCTGCAGCGGCTCGTGACACCTCAGCCGGAGCGGTTGAACTATGTGCGCTTTGCCTTCGAGCGGGGTATGTCCGTACGGGATGTGGCTCGCTACACCGGTATGGATCCCTGGTTCCTGCACCACGTACGCGAGATTGCGCTGGAACAGAAGCAGATGACCGAGCTGGGCATGGAAAAGACCATGCCCGATCAGCTGCGCCGCTGGAAGCGCATGGGCTTCAGCGATGAGCGGATTGCCAACCAGTGGAATCTTGCTGGTCATGAGGGTGTGCAGACTGTGCGTGAGCTGCGCGGTAAGCACAATATCCGTCCGGTCTACAAGCTGGTGGACACCTGTGCCGCAGAGTTCGAATCCTACACGCCCTACTTCTACTCCAGCTATGACGAAGAGGATGAAGCGACTCCGAGCAATCGCAAAAAGATCATGATTCTGGGCAGTGGGCCGAATCGGATCGGTCAGGGAATTGAGTTTGATTATTGCTGCTGCCATGCCGCCTTTGCACTCAAGGAGGACGGCTACGAGACCATCATGGTCAACTGCAATCCTGAGACGGTTTCCACCGATTATGACACCAGCGACCGGCTGTACTTTGAGCCGCTGACTCTGGAGGACGTACTCGCTGTCTATCAGCATGAGGCTTCGAGCGGTGCGGAAATCGGCATGATCGTCCAGTTCGGTGGGCAGACTCCGCTCAACCTTGCGCAGAGGCTTCGCAAGGCGGGTGTGCCCATTATTGGTACCTCCCCGGAGTCGATTGATCTCGCCGAGGATCGCAAGCGATTTGGCAAACTGCTGGAAGAGCTCCAGATTCCCCAGCCTGCCGGTGGCACGGCGACCAGCGTGGAGGAAGCGCTGGCCGTTGCCGAGCGCGTAGGCTATCCGGTTCTGGTTCGTCCCTCGTATGTGCTGGGTGGACGCGCCATGGTCATTGCGTATGATGCCCAGGAAGTAGCCCGCTACATGAGCACTGCGGTCGAATACTCCAGTGACCGCCCTGTACTGATTGATCACTTCCTTGAGTCTGCGGTTGAAGTGGATGTGGATGCTCTCTCCGACTCGGAGGATGTGGTGATTGCCGCTATCATGCAGCACATTGAGGAGGCCGGCATTCACTCCGGCGATTCTTCCTGCGTGCTGCCTCCGGTCAGCATTCGCCCTTCCACTCTGAACGTGATTCGCGACTACTCGCGCCGATTGGCTCTTGCGCTCAAGGTCGTTGGTCTGGTGAATCTCCAGTTCGCCATCCAGCGTGATGAGGCAGGCGAAGACCGCGTCTATGTGATTGAAGTGAATCCCCGCGCATCGCGAACGGTTCCCTATGTTTCCAAGGCCACCGGAGTACCGCTGGCACGGATCGCTTCGCGCCTGATGACAGGACGCAAACTTCGCGAGTTTCTGCCGGATGTG
>JAKBAG010000286.1 GCA_021809235.1 Acidobacteriota bacterium | reverse complement strand
CGTGGAATCCATGGATTAAGACCTGCAGAATCTCCCATACGGATTCTGTCTGTCATTCAGCTTTTGGGAGCGCCCTTTGCCCACGCCGTCCTCTGTGCATCGCTTACTGGTCTATCGCCTGGGGAGTCTTGGCGATACGATCGTCGCGCTGCCGACGCTCCATCTGCTCGAACGCAGTTTTCCACAGGCCGAGCGGCGATTGCTGACCAACTTTCCCGTGCACGCCAAAGCCCCGGCTGCAGCCTCCGTGCTTGGCGCCAGCGGGCTCATTCACGACTACATGCGCTACACCGCCGGTACGCGCAACCCGCTGGAGCTGCTCCAGCTTGCCTGGCAGATTCGCCGCTTCCGCCCCGATCTTCTCGTTTACCTGATGCCACCTCGCCCGGCTCGGCTCGTGCGGCGCGATCTCGCCTTCTTCCGCATCGCCTGCGGCATTGGAAATATCCTCGGAGCCGCGGAGTCTCTGCTTTCCACCCATCGCCAGGACCCGCTGACCGGCCGTTACGAGCAGGAGTCCCATCGGCTGGCGCAACTGGTGGCTTCGCTGGGGGATGCTCATCCCGACCAGCCCGCAAGCTGGGATCTGCGACTGACCCAGGACGAGCGGCAGCGTGCCGCCGAGGCGTTAGTTCCACTTGGGAGCCAGCCCTTCTTCGTCTGCGGACCGGCAACCAAAATGCAGGCCAAGGACTGGGGCGTAGAGAACTGGCGCACCTTGCTTGCGATGCTCAGCCGCCACTACCCCAACCATGGACTGGCTCTTGTGGGTGCCGCTGAGGATGCGGCGGCAGCTCACACTGCTGCCGCAGAATGGCAGGGTCCGGTTGCCCAGCTTTGCGGCCTGCTCAGCCCGCGCCAGACGGCTGCCGTTATCGAGCGTAGTCGGCTGTTTCTCGGTCCGGACTCCGGCCCCATGCATCTGGCAGCCGCCGTCGGCACTCCAGCCGTCATTGCCTTTTCGGCACGTGGATTGCCCGGCGTCTGGTTTCCAGTTGGCCCGCGCCACCAGGTCATCTATCATCAAACCAGTTGTTTTGGCTGCGAACTGGAGACCTGCACCGTGCAGCAGCGTCGCTGCCTGCGTTCCATCCTGCCGCAGCAGATGCTGGACGCCTGCCAGCGGGTTCTCCAAGCCCAGAGCTGAACGCGCAGGCCTCCGTCGTACCACGAACCACGTACCGCAGCAAAAGCAGGAGATTCCGATGCACATCGTCACCGGCGGCGCAGGATTCATCGGCAGCAACCTCGTTCACGAACTGAATGCGCACGGCATCACCGACATCCTCATCGTTGACCACCTGGCCAACTCCGCCAAGTTCCGCAACCTTCATGGCGCTCGCTTCACCAGTTACATGGATAAGGCCGAGTTTCGGCGCGCGATAGCCGCCGACGCCTTTGCCGGAGCTGAGATCGAGTCCATCCTCCATCAGGGTGCCTGCTCAAACACCCTCGAAGACGACGGCGTCTACATGATGGACAATAACTTCACCTGCTCGCGCGAGGTGCTGGAGCTGGCTATCCGCCACGGTGCTCCTCTGGTCTACGCCTCTACAGCCGCGGTCTACGGACTGAGCGGTCCGGGGCGCTTCACGCCCACGTTGAGCAACGAGCGACCGCTCAACGTCTACGGCTTCTCCAAACTGGCCTTTGACCACTACCTTCGCCATCGTCTGGAAGAGGGCACGGTGCCCATCTCCGTCGTCGGCCTGCGCTACTTCAACGTATACGGGCCGCGCGAGCAGCACAAAGGACGCATGGCCTCGGTGCTCCATCACTTCACGCGCCAGATTCAGGAGACCGGAAAGGTACGTCTGTTTGCAGGCAGCGGCGGATACGGTGATGGCGAGCAGCGGCGCGACTTCGTCTATGTCCGCGATCTGGCCCACCTGAACATGTTCTTTGCCGAGATTGGCCCCTACGCACCGACGCGTGGCTCGGAATCCCGTCGCTACCAGGGGGTTGTCAACGCTGGCTCGGGGCAGGCGCGTTCCTTCAATGAGGTTGCAGCCATCCTGATGGAGATCCACGGCAAGGTTCCCATCGAGTACATTCCCTTCCCGCAGGATCTCGAAGGCCGCTACCAGCACTTCACTGAAGCCGATCTGACCGGACTGCGCCAGCTGGGCTGCAACCTGCCCATGACGCCGATCGAGGAAGGCATTCGCGCTACCTATCGCACGCTGGCCGAGCTGGACGCCTGATCTGCCAGCAGCAGCCGCACCGCTGCCGGCAGGTCCTCTGCGGCAGCGTCGGCTAAGGACTCGCCCTGTTCCCAGCCCGGCTTGCGATGCGCCGCATCGCCGCGCACAAAGATCGTACGCATGCCCACCGCCCGGCCAAACTCGATGTCGGAGAGCGAATCGCCCACCATCACGCTGCGCTCGGCCACAATCTGCGGAAACGCCGCCTGTGCCTGTTCAAACATTCCCGGCAGCGGCTTCCGGCAGCGGCACATGCGCTTGTCATGCGGGCAATAGAAGAATGCATCCACGCCCGCTGTGCTCGCGGAGGGTGCGCCATCGGTCAGCAGCGCCTGCAGTCGGGCATGGATCGCCTCCACATCCGCCGTGCTGTAGCGGCCCAGCGCCACTCCGCGCTGGTTGGTGACGACCACCACGCGCAATCCAGCCGCCTTCAGCGCACGAATCGCCTCCAGCACCCCCGGCAGCAGGGAAAAACGCTCCCAACTGGAGACGTATTCGCCCTCCGGCAGCTTCCGGTTGATCACACCGTCCCGATCCAGAAACACGGTCGTTACCGGCGGTTCCACTCCGGTACCGCCTCCAACTTCACCCACTGTCTTTGCCGTCACGCAGTTATCATAGCAACAGTACTTCGAGGCGCGGCCCATGCCGTGTCGGTTCCTCCATTCAGCAAGGGAAATTCCATGTCCGAGCAGCCCAATCCTTCCACGGTCTTCTTCCGCGCCTTTACCGACCACCTCGATCTCGTCAAGGCTGTCGCCGCCCAGCAGGAGCAGCTCGAACGCATTGCACATGCCATGAGCCAGACCCTGGCCGACGGCCACCGCATCCTGTGGTGCGGCAATGGTGGCAGCGCCGCCGACTCCCAGCATCTGGCCGCAGAGATCGTCGGGCGCTTCCGCCGCGAACGTCGCGGCATGCCCTCGATTGCGCTCACCACGGACACCTCGATTCTGACCGCCGTCGGCAACGATTACGGCTTTGATGCCATCTTTTCCCGCCAGGTGGAGGCACTGGGCCAGCCCGGAGACCTGATCGTCGGCATCTCCACCAGCGGCAACAGCCGCAATGTCGTCGCCGCACTGGAGGCTGCACGCGCCCAGCACCTGCGTACCGTCGGCTTCACGGGCGAGGGCGGCGGACGCATGGCCTCGCTGTGCGATCATCTCTTCGCCGTTCC
>JAKBAG010000042.1 GCA_021809235.1 Acidobacteriota bacterium | reverse complement strand
ATTGATGCCAATCAGCTGCGATAGCTGAGAGAGATCGTTCTGTCGCTGATCCTCCAGAGCACCGGCATCCTGCGTGGGAGAGGTGGACTGAATCTGCTGACTGATCTGTGCCAGTGACGCCGTCAGCGTATTCACCTGCGAGACGGCCGATGTGATGGACTGATTCAACGAAGACTGCTGCGCACTCAAACTGTTGGCCGTACCCGACACATCTCCAGCCAGCACTGTCGCCGTGGACAAAACCTGCTGGCGAAGCGAATTACTCGTCGGAGATGTCTCCAACTGTGTCAGCGAATTGAAGAAGTTTGTGATATCCGTCCCAATATTTCCATTGCTGGTGCTGCTGCTGGCCACCGTAAAATTCGTCTGCAGCGTAGTGAGCGCCGACTCCATGGCGCTGGCCGATGCACTCGCCTGCTGCTGCTGGAACAGCCGCTGATTCAGAATGCGATCCCGCTGGGAGACACCGCCCGTCATCGTAACGCCCGTGCCATACCCTACACCGTTCACTTGGATCGGGGCATTCTCCTGCCAGTTGGCCACCTGGCGCGTGTATCCGGTATTCGAGGCGTTGGCCACGTTGTTGGACACCACATCCAGCGCCGCCTGATCCGCATTCAGCGCGCTGGTAATTCCATTCAATGCCGAGCTAATTGTCCCCATACCCTGCCCCCGCCGGTCGATGCCGCCAGCTCTCCCACTGCTCCTGTGTCCCCGCCTCGGCCTTCAACCGAAGCAAATGCAGATGCGTCAATACGCGAAGGTTGGCTCGCGTCTCCTCCAGCAGCCGCTCCAGGATGGCAAGAGATTCCCGCTCCTTTGCAACTGTCGCTGCTTGCCTGCGCGCAACGGACTGTGGCCAGGGCCCTCGGGCACTGCGGGACCGCTTCGGCTGTCGGTTCAGGTCCGCACAGCACCGGGCAAGCTCCTCCAAACGCTCTGCATCCATTTGGACCAGTGCCTCTGTCGCTTCCTGCAACAGTTCCTGCCAGCACGCATCCTGCCGCTTTGATTCAGCATCCACTGGAAACATTCCCTGTCAATCCTTCCCCTGCGCAATTCCCTTGCGCGCCTCACCCTGCTGCATTCCACTTCGGTGCCGAGGACTGATGATTCCGCATCTGTCTTCGGCCTGCTACAAGACAGCAATCCATGGCAGTCTCGTCCCGTTACGACTGTTCGCCCACCATCATGCTCTGCATCAGCTTGCCGGCCACCTGCGAGGCGGATACGTTGTATGTCCCTGCAGCCAATGCACTCTGCACACGCTGGACCACCGCGGCGCGCACATCGGAGCTACCGCCCGGCAGCGTCTGGGACAACTGCGCGGCGGCAGCACTTACCCGAGCCTGATCATTGCCTGCCGGCACATTTCCATCCCGAACGCTGGCCGCCTGGGATGGTCGGGCCGCACCCGCCAACTCTCCGGCAGCACCGGTGACGCGGGCCAAATTCGAATTCTCAATGCCATTGCGGATATTCATTCTTGTTCTCCCACTGAGCAGTATCGGCGAGTTCTCTAATCACTTCAGTCATTCGAGGGGAGATTTTCCGGAAATCCTGTTCTGCTTTCCCACAGCGGCAATCTTGCCCTTGCGCTGTCCCAATCCAGACACTCTCCCGGCCGCAGCGGCTCCGGAATGGCGCTCAGCCAGCTCCGTCTTCAATTTCTTCAGAACACTGTCCGCAATGCCAAACCCACCGTGCAGCGACAAGGCCTCTCCCAGGGCCTCGGAGGCAAACGAGGTCAGCGCCTGATTCGATCCGCCGTCGTCGTCATCGTCCCCAAGACCATCCATGCCCTCCAGTTGCTGCGTCAGCGGCCCAAGCAACTGCTGCATCATGGCGGCTTCAAACTGATGCGCTGCCGTCTGCAGACGCGGGGGCAACTCCGTCAATACAGGCGCTGAAGAGGCGGCCTCTGTTTGCACTAAGCGCCCCTGGGCTGCACTGCTCAGCCGTGCAAAGCCCCTGCCTGCAGCGGACGACCCAAGCCGCCCTTGCGTCGCTGTCATCCACTGCGGAGCAAGTTGCGAATAGCCCACACTCATAGAACCTCCAGATCGGCTTCCAGCGCACCGGCCGCCTTCATCGCCTGCAGGATGGAGATCACATCCCGCGCCGTTGCCCCGATCTTCTGCAATTCACTGACCAGATCCTCCACCGTTGCTCCCTGCTTCAGCTCAATGCGGTTGACCGGCCGATCATTGGCCTGGACACTGGTCTGCGGAACCACCTGCGTTGTCCCCTGTCCAAAGGCATTGGGCTGCGAAACCTGGAATTCCGTAACGACATTGACCGATAATCCGCCGTGCAGAATCTGGACCGGCTGCAGCCGGACCTTGCCGCCGATGACCACCGTTCCCGTGCGCTCGTTGACCACCACCCGTGCGCGCGGATAGACATCAATCTCAGTCGATTCGACCCGGTCCAGCAGCTCCGGCAAATCCTCGCCGGGCTGCGGAATCAGCTCCACGGTCCGGCTGTCGACGACATGCGCCCGTGGTGCTCCCAGCGTGACATCGATGGCCTGGGCCATGCGGTCGGCAGTATGGAAATCGGCATCCTGCAACTCCACATCGATCCGGTGCAGTTGCTTCAGACTGAAGGGAACCGTACGCTCCACCAGCGCCCCTCCCGGAATCCGTGCGGTCGTCGGATAATTGACCTGGGTCGTATTAAATCCAGCCGAAACGCGATATCCGCCAATGACAAGCGGACCTTCGGCCTGTGCGTAAATCTGACCATCCGGACCATACAGCGGAGACAGCAGCAGCACACCCCCTTCGAGAGACCGGGCGTCTCCGGCCGAGGAGATCGTCACGTCGATCCGCTCCCCGGTATGGCTGAACGGCGGCAGTGTGGCTTCAAGGAAGACTGCGGCCATGTTCTTGACCTGCATGTTCTGCGCGCTCAGTGTGCCCGTCTGCGGCACGTTCACGCCCATGCGCAGCAGAATCGACAGCAGCGACTGCATCGGGAAGATCGTCTGCTGCGTGTCCCCGGTGCCGCGCAGGCCCACCACAACGCCATAGCCCACCAGCTGGTTGTCGCGGATCCCTTCAATCGAGGCCACATCCTTGATGCGGGCCCGGCGCTGGGCTTCAGGATCCATCGGCATGGCAGAGGCTGTCGCCACATTCGCAGTGGAGGCAGGTGCGCTGGTCATCATCGCCGCCGGAAGAGGTGTTCCAGCTGGCGGACGGCTGATCCCGTTGGCTGAGGCTGCGGGCGAAGGTGGGAGCGCCGGATTAGAAGCCGAACCGGGAGTTGGATTCACAACTGGAATCACAACCGGAATCGCGGCCGGACCCCTGGCGGTATTCGCCGCTGGATTGCTTCCGCCCGGGCGCGGCAGCCCCGCCTGCGGATTCGCAGCCGGATTGCCTCCGATCGCCGGGCGGTTGGCTGGCAGTTGCGCCAGAAGGCTTTCGGCCGGCCCCCCAAACAGGAGCCAGACGGAAAGCAGTCCGGCGGCCACAGAGCGTAAGTTCGAGCGGTTCAGCATAGGTGTCGCATGCATCCGAGGTTTCATCAGAAGACCAGCAGCTTCTGGACAAATCGCCAGAGCGGATTCTGTCGATACGTGGAGTCGTTGACGATTCCCTTGCCCACAACCTCAATTTCCAGATCTGTCATGGCCGAGGAATCCACCTGATTCAAAAAGTTCACATCTTCCGGTCTCACCAGTCCGCGCAGACGGATCAACTGCGTCTGTTGTGAAAAGGTCAGCTGACGGGTGGCCTGCACCACCAGCATGCCGTTCGGCAGCATGTCCACAACCTCGCCGCCAAAGGTCGTCACAAGGCTTGAGTTGGTCACGCTCTGGCCCTGGGCGGCAAGCGTCGAGGTTGAGTTCTGTCCCAGTAGATTGGCCAGCGTACTGGTCGTCTTGGGTACGCCGAACAAGCCGGTGAATCCGCTGTTGGCCGAGCTGGCACGGGAGTTCTTTACCTGCCCGTCGGTCGAAGCCGCCAGACTCTCCGTCACCACAATCTGGATCACATCATGCAGCTTGGTCGCCTTGGCATCGTCAGAAAGACGCACCAGGCTTCCCTGATCCGACCAGATCGATCCTGGGCTCAGCACCTCGGCATCGTGCTCGGCGCGAACCCGACGGATATAGGCTGAAAGTGCCGCTTCCGGCGGTGTCTGCTTCTGCGTCGCGGCGTTCTTCGCTTTTTTGTGGCGACCGAGCGCCATCGTTGCCGGAGCGATCGATGCAATCAGCATCAGACTGACGGCCAGCAGACGTGCTCCCGAAATGCCGACTCCGCGCGCTCCCATCACCATCCCGCCCCCATCTGCTGTCCATCCCAGCGTGCCAATCCCGCAGCTACGGCCTGCACGCGAATCAGATGTCCGCCCAACCTGCCGAAGCTTCCATTGCCTACCTGCAACCTGACCGGCAGCCAGGCTCCTGCCGTAGCCGCAGCCATGGCCACTGCGGGAAATCGTGCCTCCACCGTCTTGCCGGATTGCACCACCACGATGGCCTCTCCCACTTGAATCACCGGATGCACGGCAATCGGAGGATTGGATGTTTCCTGCTGTGGAGCTGCGTACTGTGTTCCCCCAGGCTGTGTTGCGCTCCGGATCGACTTCCCACCCTCCAGCGATTGCACCGGAAGGGAACCCTTGTCCTGCTGCTTCCGGTCCGTCCCGCCGGCACACGCAGCACGATCGCCCTCACCCACCGGCACCAGACGATTCGGTCGGCCAGGCCCTTGCGATTCCATGCGCCAGCGCAGGCCAAGAGCACGATCCACAATCAGGCGAAGGCAGCCCTGCGTGGCAACTGCAGTGGAACGGATTATGCCCCCGTCTCCGGCGCCCGTCCCTGCCGATCTCGTCTCGGCCCGCATGGCAGAAAACTGCCAACTGCCCAGAATCGCGAGCCAGACCCAGCCTCGAATGAAAGTCCGGAAACCGGCCCAGCCGCAACCCCAACATGCCCTGTATCGCCTCATGCCATCCTCACTGCGTCATGTTGTTGACCTGGGAATACATCTGGTCGGCAGCCTTGATCACCTTCGAGTTCGACTCGTAGGCCCGCTGTGCCAGCACCATCTGGACAAACTCAGTCACCACATCCACATTGGAGTTTTCCAGATATCCCTGCTGCAGCATGCCCAGTCCCTCCACGCCTCCCGGATTGCCGACGATGGGATTCCCCGAAGCCAGCGTTTGCGTAAGCAGGTTTCCACCCATGCTCTCCAGCCCACCGGGATTGGGAAAGGTTGCCAGTTGAATCTGTCCCAACTGCGAGGGGTTGGTCTGTCCGGGCAGCGTCGCATTCACCACTCCGTACGGAGTAATGGTCACCGAGGTGGCATTCGGTGGCACGGTAATCGTGGGAATCAACGTATCCCCGTTAGTAGTCACGATCGTACCCTGATTGTTCAGCTGAAACTGACCGGCCCGGGTAAAGGCGATCTGGCCATTGAGCTGCTGCACCTGAAAGAATCCTGACCCTTCGATCGCCACATCCAGCGGATTGTTGGTCTGGTTCAACTCTCCCTGGGTCATGATCACCTCGGTCGCCGCCGGCAATGTACCCAGACCAATCTGCAGACCGGCTGAGATCGTCGACTGGGTCTGCGCCGCACCCGGAGTAATCAGGTTCTGGTAAAGCATGTCCTGGAACTGCAGGCGCAACTGGTGAAATCCGGTGGTCGAGGAGTTTGCCAGATTGTTGGCAATCGTGTCCAGATTCATCTGCTGCGCCATCATGCCGCTGGCCGCTGTATAGAGTGCTCGTATCATCCTGTTCTCCTGTGCTGCCGGTTTTCAACTCCGCCCGGCTTTCGGAATCGTTGTCCATGCTGCGCGAACGCCTGCCGGTGGAGCCATCCTCCTCAGACAAGGCTAGACTCGCGGAAGCTCTTCGGCGGCCGTCTTGTTGAAGTCCATGTGAAAGATCGTCAGCGCCTTCTGCATGGTCTCCGCCTGGCGCTGCATCAGAATCAGCTTCATGCTGCCGGTGATCGTGTCCTGGTTGGACTCCTCCAGTGCGTGCGAGTGAATCCCGGCACTGGACAGCGTGGTCTTCACCTTGTCGGGCGCTCGATAGCGATTGGTTCCCTCCGGCGTCAACTGTGTCCCCTTGGGAAACTGAAAGACCCCCACCACGGCAACAGCTCCGCCATCGACAGAAAGCACGCCGTCATTGCCGACAGCAATCTCACCGGGAGGAATCACAATGGACTTGTTCTGCGTGGACAGCACGGGATCTCCGGTGCTGTTGACCAGAATGCCGGTATTGCTGCGATGAAAGGCTCCGTTGCGCGTGTAGCGCACTCCCGAAGGCGTCTGCGTGGCAAAGAAGCCCTCGCCCTGAATGGCAAGATCCAGCGGATTGCCGGTTGCCGTCAGCGCTCCCTGGCTCATATCCAGCTGATCGCCATGGACCACACCATAGTTGTTGACCGTTGTGCCCAGCTGCGAGTTCCCACCCAGCGGATCCAGCAACACCGAACGGAAGTTTTCCCGCTCGGCACGATAGCCCACCGTCTGCGCGTTGGCCAGGTTGTCTGCGGCAGCATCGAGGGCCTGCGTCCGGGCAATGTAACCGGCGTAGGCGGCATAGTAGCCACTGTCCATGAGCTTCCTCCTGTACTGCGCATGCTTGCAGGAGAGGAGCCAAATGGAAGCAGAGTGGATTAGAGAGATTGAAGGCGAAAGGAGGAAGAGTTGTAGCCCGGAAGCAACGGCATGCCGTCTGCACAGGAATTGCGCCTCACAGGCTGCTTTCTCAATCCTGAGCCTGCACACCGTATAGCCGGGAATCCATTCGGCCATCCTGCCTGAAGCCTGCCTGCAAGAACCCCGCCCAGCCGAATGCCGTCGAGCAACGCCGGGGGTTCGATGCCGACAATGAGCCGGCATCCGCCGTTTGCAGGCTACTGCAGGCCGTCGCAGATAATAGTCACTTCAAAGCCGGAGCCATCGAAGCGGTAGCACTGGTGGAGACGAAACTCCGGCGCCTGCACGTGAATGTTATAGTCGCGTCCGGTAATCACGGCAGGAATGGACAGTCCACAGTTGGCAGAAAGATCGGGCACCTTGCCCTTCCACGCGCCGGCCAGCATATTGCAGATCTCTCCGATGGCGTCTTTCACCGTGTCATCCAACTCCGAAAATCCCATCCCGGTCAGCCGTTCGGCAATCGCAAGCGCTGTTCCTCCATCGGAACGGAAGACGCAGGCCCCTGTGAGCATCCCACCAAATCCGACCACGGAGGTGATGGTTTCCGCCGATGCCCCACCGCTACAAGGCACCATCTCACATCGCACTCCAAGCATGGTTTCAAAGACCTCTTCCACACTCGACTGCAGATGCATTGGATCTGCTACTGTTTGAAGATTCTCACGCAGCGACTGCGCCATACTCGTATCTTCCTCCGCTTCGGCCTTTCGCCTCATTCCAGATGCCGTAGAACCCTGACATACTTCCGTGGTCTTCCCGGAACACAGACCAATTCCCTTCTCTGCCATCTCCTCCCTGCTGGCAGAAGACGCAGAACCACCGGCACACTCGTCTCAGGCAGCCAACAGCGGCAACACGCGCTCCTTGACCTGCTCGGCGGTAAACGGCTTGCGAATATAGCCCTGTGCCCCTGCCTGAATGGCCTGCCGCACATGCTCCTCGCTGGACTCAGTGGTAATCATCACCACCGGAACGCCATCGGCAAGATTCTGAGCACGCAGCTGGCGCAGAAACTCCAATCCATCCATGGATGGCATATTGATGTCAGACAGGATCAACTGAACCGAACCGGCCCGCAGGGCATCCAGTCCCTCCACGCCGCTTCCTGCCTCCAGAACCACAAGCGGCTCCAGCCCTGCCTGACGCAAGGCGCGTTCCACAATCTTGCGCATCACTGATGAATCATCCACGATCAAGACGCGAATCTCGCTCATTCCAGCTTCTCCTTGAATCCCAATCCTTGTTGGCTGAACACCTGCTTGCCCAACACCTGCTTGCCCAACGCCTGTTTACCCGATGCGGGATAGCCTTCAGGAACTTGATAGGCTATGTATCGGAATTCCCAGGAAAAACATGAGCCGGAAGTGGAGCATGCCGACGGCAGAGACGCCCTCCTGCGGCTCACGGTCGCTCCATGGCGCAAACCACATCTTCCACCTGAGCGGCATCGGCGGGAATGCCCGGACTCTGCCGTCGCCACATGCGAAGCCACAGAAAATCCCGCATCCGCACCAGACGCGACTCCACCGGTTTCACCTTTTCCACCACGCGGCTCAGAGCTCTTCCCACCTGTGCCTGGCTGGAGACCTCCAGCAGCTCCACGCGTGGAAAGGATGCCGAAAGCATCTGCGTATGCGCGGCACGAAACTCTGAATCCGGAACCAGAACCGGCTCCACGCGCACGTCCAGCATCCGCTCCACGCCAAGCGCTACCACCGGATCCGGTCGATCCTCAAAGCCAAGGTAGAGCAGTTTCCGGGTTGCCATCCGCAACGGCAGTGCGCCAAATGCATCCAGAAAAAGACGCGGCAGCGTCGAGGCCATCGCCTCACGATCATGAAAGGGCAGGGAAACCACCGGACAGCTCCACTGCAATCCCAAAGCTCGTGCCACCAGATGTTCGGAGACACCCTCCTGCCGTACCAGCCAGCTGCCCAGCCGTCCTTCGCCACTGCGTCGCTGTGCCTCCAGCGCGCGACGCAACTGTCCGGCATCGATCCATCGCTGCTCCAGCATCAGCAGGCCAAGCGGTATGCGGTGCTGATAGAGACGTGTTTCCGGAGAACGCCCCTCCATCTCGCGGCGCACGGCTGCCTCCATTCGCCGCTCCGTGCAACCGGCCGAACACGACCATCCCCCTTCGAAGATCGGAACTGCACGGCTGCGCAACAGATGCATCCACCCGGTGGCACAGTCCGGATTGGAGCAGCTGGGGAAGAATCCGGCACGAACGGCAGGCACCGGCTCGGAGACCGGCACCTGTTCCCGCAGGGCGCCAGGTCGGGATACCGAATTGGGATCCTTGGGGAGAGAGTCTAAAACAGGCATCGGATACTCTCCAATCTGCGCTGCGGCTCGGCCACCTGGGTCACCCGCAGGCCAAAGTTTCCATTCACCAGCACGACCTCGCCACGGGCGATGATCTTGTCGCCGACAACCAGATCCACAGGGTCACTGATGTGGCGATCCAACTGCACCACATCTCCCGGACCCAGATCGAGAATCTCTCCTAGCGGAAGCTCCCGCGAACCAAAACGCAAAGAAGCCTCCAGCTCCACATCGAGCAGCAACTGCAGACCCTCGGAAAGCATGGAAGTATCCGTGGCGGAGGATCCCTGGCCACCTGTCTGGGAGCTGCTCCCCGCCTCGGCAGCAGGCATTGTTTCCGTCTGCGCCTTCGGCTGGCCGGAGTTTTCTTCCAACGACTTTTTATTCGCTGCTGCGGATTTCTTTGGTCCCTGTTCCCGGTTGATCTTCAGGTCACTGGCCACCAACAGGGTCCAGCTTCGATCCCCGGCCTTAAGCTGGAAGGAACGGGTGATCTTGCTCTCCGGCCCTGCCGGCTCAAAGCCCGTCACCTGGCACTTGGCACCAGTCCGCGCCAGCAACTCTCCGGCAGCGGCATCCACAGTCTCACGCAGCAGCTCCATCCAGGCGGCTTGCGCGTCCGGGACGTCGCCAAACAGCGCGGCATCCAGAAGTCCTCCATCCAGCAACAGGACCAGTCGTCCCGCTTCGTCCCCATCGATGGTCGCAGCAAAGCCAAAGGATCCTTCCGGAAGCGGCCTGGGCAGCGACTCGCTCAGTACCGGCTCTCCCATCAGCGCCTGTCCGAACAGACTGGTCGCCACCGATATCCAGCAGTCGAGAAAATGGATCGATTCACTCATTTTCCTGCCTCCTCCACTTCCATCTCCAGTCGCGCCCCCCGATGCACACCGAGCCGGATAGGCTGCGCCTCAAAGAGCTTCTGGCCGTTTACGCGAAACTCCGACGTCCGGTTCACCGGAAGATCCAGTCGGACAATCTTGCCCACGGCCAGATCCTCCAGATCGCGCGCCTCCAGGCGAACTGATGGCAGCTGCAAGGCAGCACCAAAACTCAGTTTGCGTACCGTCTGCTCCATGCGTCGGCGGGTCTCCCCGGCATGGCGTCTCCGTCCTCCCCACTCTCCGGTCAACCGGCGCAGAATCGTGTTGGCGACCACGGCCGGGAAGGCCAGATTCAGTAACCCAGAGGACTCCTGCATCCGAATCTCGAAGCTCAGGCAGAGCGTCTTCTCCGTCACCGGCATGATGCGCGCAGTCTGCGTCTGCATCTGGCGTCGCTCAAAGTTGAAGCTCAGACCCACCGTCTGCCAGGCTGTCGTCAACTCACGGCAGATAATCTCCACCACACTGGCCACAATCGCCTCTTCAATGTCCGTCAGCTCGCGAAGTTCGCCGGATTGGCCTTCCCCGCCCAACAGCAGATCAATCATCGCCGGCGCCATGCCCAGATCCAGCTGCAGAACGGACAGTGCACCCAACGGTTCCAGACGCACCGAGGCAATGTAGGAGATTTCAGGAATCCGCAGCAGAAATTCGTTGAAGGGAATCTGCTCGGCGGAGACCAGATTCACCTGCAGCCGCGTCCGAAGCCAGGCCGAGAGATTGTGCGTCAGATTGCGGGCAAAGAGATCATTGAGCATGCTGATGGCGCGCAGCTGCTCGGTAGAAATCTGTCCTGCGGCAGCAAAATTATAGGGAAGTACGCGCGCCTTGATCTGCGCTCCGGCCTCCGGTGTGGTGGAACGCGCTGCCTGAAACAAGGCATCAATTTCATCCTGCTTGAGTGTTTTCTCCATGCCTTCACTTTCTCCATTCCACGGCCTGCCTGGTCAGGAATTCCACCGCATTCCGCCATCCGGATTCCTGTTTCGGACTCACCCGCAGACCGTTCCCATGCCGCTGCCAGAATCGCTGAAAGCCATTCCGGCTCATCGCGGAATGGGAACTCCACTGCGGGGATGCGTGCGCTGCAGCATCGCCTTGGGCAACGCTTCCACGCCGGAACGCAAACCGGCGCGCGCAGGTCGCTTTTCCATCCGTCGCGCCAGGTCTGCCAAAGCCGCACGCAGGTGCAGAACGGCCGAGGCATGAATCTGCGAAACACGCGACTCGACCACCCCCAGAGCCAGCCCGATCTCGCGCATCGTCATCTCCTCGTAGTAGTAGAGCGTCATCACCAACCGTTCCCGCTCCGGCAGGCCACGAATGGCATCTGTCAGTCGATCCTGCATCTCTCCGTGCAGACAACGAAAGAGTGGATCATCCTCGACACGACCCGGCACATATGCCAGTTCCTCTTCGCCAGAGTCCTCGTTGCGCTCCATGTGCAGCGTGCCGATCTCCAGACCCTTCAGCTCGCCCAGCAGCTGCTGATAGTTCTCCAGCTCCAGACCGAGCTCCCTGGCCACTTCGGCCTCCGATGGCGCCCGGCCCAGATTGGCTGTCAGCAGGCGAATCGCCTCCTCGACGGCACGACCCTTGCGCCGCAGCTCGCGCGGGCTCCAGTCCAGCGTGCGCAGACTGTCCAGAATCGCCCCGCGAATCCGGAACTGCGCGTAGCTGCGAAACTGAACCTTCTTTGCCGGATCAAATTTGGTAAAGGCATCCATCAGGCCCACCACGCCCGCCGAAACCAGGTCCTCCATCTCCACATGTTGCGGAAGCCGCTCGTGAATGCGTCGTGCCAGAAAGCGCACCATCGGCAGATGCTCCAGCAGGATCCGCTCCTGCTCAGCAGTGAACTCCGATCGGCTCGCTCCATAGCCGGTACTGCCCAGACTCAGCGCAATCCGCTGCAGCGATCCGACATCCTCGCCGACCGCCTCCTGGGCAAAGGCGTCGTCCTGACTGAGAGTTTCCTCATCGAGCCGGAATGGATCGCCTTCGGCATCCTGTTGGGATTTCACGCTACGCCCGTTCCGGACAACCTTCTGCGGACTGCCGGTCCCATCGATTCTGCGTCGGTTATTCTTCTGGTCTTCCATCTGCGACATCGCGCTCCCTCAATCCCCTGTGTTCGCGTGGCATTCCCATTACTTCGCCCCCATCCTCAGCGGATGGTCCCGACCGCACGCAGTCGAATCTCCGGAGGAATATCGCTGGCGGCCACCACGGCCATCCGTGGCGTCCATGGCTCAATCCACCGCTTGACGAAGTAGCGTGCCGGACTCGGACAAAGGAGCACGGGAAGTGCCGTTGCCGGGGTGGAACCGATAAGCTGCCTCAAAGAATCGCCGAGGCGGCGAATCACAGGAACACCGGATCGGCCGGGTGCCATCAGTTGCCGCTGTCCGGACTCCTGGGCCACGGCACTGAGCACCTCTTCTTCGAGCGGCGCATCCATCAACACCACGGCCAACTGCCCATCCGGATCGAGCAATGGCTGGATCAGTCTGCGCCCCAGCGCATGCCGCGCTGCTTCCACCAGCGCCACCGTGCTCTTGTTCTGCGGAGCCACTTCCAGAATGGCTTCCAGAATCGTGCCCAGATCACGAATCGAAACCCGCTCGCGCAGCAGTTGCTCCAGCACCCGCTGCACCTCGCCCAGCGTCATCAGCTTGGGCACCAGCTCCTCCATCAGCTTGGGGTGGGAATCGTTCAGGCTGTCGAGCAGGCGTTTGGTTTCGGCACGGCTCAGTAACTCATGGGCATGCTGGCGCATCATCTCGCCCAGATGCGTCGTGACCACCGTCACCGGATCGACAACCGTGTATCCGGCCGCAATGGCCTGATCCTCCAGCCCGGGTGCAATCCAAAGGGCTGGGACCCCGAAGGCCGGCTCACGGGTTTCCCGCCCCGGCAGCGGGCTCCGGGCCGCATCGGTGGTCACAGCCAGCAGCTGTGTCCCTTCCGTCTGCCAGCGCCCTATCTCCATGCCGCGCAGGGAAAACAGGTATTCCCGCGGGCGCAGACGAAGATTGTCTGAGATATGCACCGGCGGGATCAGGAAGCCAAGCTCCTGGGTCAGCTGACGGCGCAACGTGCGCACGCGGCTCAACAGTTGTCCTCCCTGCTTTTCGTCCACCAGCGGAATCAGCTGAAAGCCAATCTCCAGCGTCAGCTCCTCGGTACGCAGCAGTGCGGTCATCTCCTGGACTGCAGCTGTGGGCTGAGCAGCTCCTGCCGCGGTGGCCGGAGCATCGGCGACCGCTTCGGCCGACTTGCTGCCACCCAGACTCCGGGCAATCAAGGCCAGTGCCAGGGACACGAGCAGAAAGGTAACCTTGGGCAGGCCGGGGATCAGGCACAATGCCGCCGAGACTCCGGCAGCGATATAAAGCGTCGCCGGCTGCCCGAAAAGCTGGCTGCGCAACTCGCCGGAAAGCGATCCTGCTCCACTGGTTCGGGTCAGCGTGATGCCTCCGGCCACCGAGACCAGCAACGATGGAATCATCGTCACCAGTCCGTCTCCCACCGTCAGCACCGTATACGTCCGCACAGCCTCGCCCAGCGCCACGCCCTGCTGCAGCGTACCAATCAGCAGACCGGCAATGATGTTGATCGAGGTGATTAGAATCGTGGCCATCGAATCCCGCTGGTTGAAGCGTGCAGCGCCATCCATGGCACCGTAGAACTCCGCCTCACGGGCAATCGCCTGACGACGACGACGGGCCTCCTGCTCGTTGATCAGCCCGGCATTCATATCCGCATCGATAGCCATCTGCTTTCCGGGCAGCGCATCGAGGGTGAAGCGGGCCGTGACCTCGGCCGTACGCACGGCGCCGTGCGAAACCACCAGAAACTGAATCGCAATCAGGGCCAGAAACAGAACGAAGCCCACCACATAATTGCCGCCCACCACAAACTGTCCAAAGGCCTCAATCACCTTTCCTGCCGCCGTTGTTCCCTCCGAACCGTGCAGCAGAATCCTGCGGCTGGAGGCAATATTCAGCGCCAGACGAAAGAGCGTCAGCAGCAGCAGCAGCGTGGGAAAAACACTCAGGTCCACAGCGCGGCGCACCTGCACAGCCGTCAAAAACACCACCATCGAGGCGGCCATCGAGATGGCCAGCAACAGATCCAGCGCCGCGGCCGGCAGCGGCACCAGCATCACAAAGATCACGCTGATGGCTCCGATCGGAAGCAGATACTCCCGCAACCGCTCCAGCCAGGCCATGCGACCACCGGCCAGCGGTGGACTCATCGCAACACTGCTCATTGCCGACCTCCCTCATCTGTTGTTCTGCGATTCTGACCGCTTGTCGGCCCATCCTTGCCCTTCGCCGATCGCCTGGAGTCACGTGCCGATGCTCGTGACCCGCCAGGAATCCTGGCCAGCGCTGGCTCAGGACTCGGACCAGCCGGTGGCGCCGCCGTCGAAGCACGCTGGCGCTGGCGCGCACTCTCGGTGACCCGCTGGCGATAGAGATAGGCAAGAATCGACGCCACGGCCGCATACAGTTCCACCGGAATCGACTGTCCCGGCTCCACAACTCGATACAGCGACCGGGCCAGCGGCGGATTTTCCATCACCGGAACTCCGGCCCAGCGCGCCTCCTGCTTGATCTCCTCGGCCAGCAGGTTACGCCCCTTGGCCAGCACCTTCGGAGCCTCCATCGTCTCGAAATCAAAGCCCAGCGCCACGGCATAGTGCGTCGGATTGGTGATGACTACAGCAGCCTTGGCCACATCCTGCTTTATCCTGCGGCGCCGCCCCTGTCGCTGCAGGCTTCGGATTCGGCTGCGGATCTGGGGATTGCCCTCGGTATCCCGAAACTCCTCCCGCATCTCCTCGCGGCTCATACGCAGTCGCATCTCACGACTGCGCCACTCCACGGCGTAGTCAATCACGGCCCAGCCAAAAGTGACCCAGGCCGCTGCCAGCAGCAGCGTCCATACATCGTTGCCCAGCAGCGCCATGCGATCGGTCGAAAACGGCGCTACCAGCCACTGCTGCTCAATCCGCACCACCACAAAGACCCCGAGAATGGCTACCGGCAGCAGCGATTTCCCCAATCGTGCCAGGGCACGCAACGAAAAGATATTCTTGGCATTGGCCAGCGGACTCACCCGTTCCAGCTTCCAGGCCAGCACCTGAGGATGGATCTGCAACCCTCCGGTCTGCAGCATGCCTGCGCCCAGCGTGCCCAGGACTACCGCCGCACCCACCAGCGCAAATGGCTCCATCGTTCCACCCATCTCTGCCAGCAGCGCGCGCAATGTCCTGCCCATGGTTGCGCCTTCCCAGTTGCCAGCACTCCCCAACCCCATCACCACATCCAGAGAACCGGCCCAGCGCAGCAGAAAATCATTCCAGGCCACACGCAGCAGCATGACGCCGGCCAGGGTTCCGGCCGCCGTCGTCAGCTCGCGACTATGCGTAATGTCGCCTTCCCGACGCGCCTTGTCGCGCCGTTGAGGAGTGGCTTTTTCTGTGCGGTCTCCGGCCATCGTCAGCCCCTCACCGCTACCGAGAGAATGCGCTCCGCCATTGCCAGCAGTTCCTCAAACCTCGACTCCAGATAGCGGGGCCAGAGCTGCAGCGTTGCCACCAGCACTGCCAGCCCAAGCAGCGTCTTGAGCGGAATCGTCAGCGAAATCACCGGCAGCTGCGGTGCCAGCTTGCCCACCAGCGCCACGGAAAGATCCACCAGCACCGTCACCGCCAGCAGCGGAGCCACCAGTTGCAGTGCGGCAAAAAATGCTCCGGCCAGCAGCGGCGTCAGGGCATGCGCCACCGCTCCCGCATGCAGCACAAACCCTCCCGGAGGCAGCACCCGCAGGCTCCGAATCAGCGAGTCCAGCATCAACCGGTCCAGACCCGCCGCAAACAGTACCCATAACCCGAAGAGCTGAAAAAGATCCGCCAGCAGAGGCGTCTGAATCTCCGAACTCGGATCGAGAAGATTGACCAGCGAGAAGCTGAACTGCACACCTGCCACCTGCCCGGCCAGCAGCAGAATCTCGCTCAGCATCGTCAGCGTCAGCGCATACACAGCACCCACGGCAGCCTCGCCCAGCACAGCGGTTACGCTCAGGCTATGCGCCGGAACCGTGGACGCCACCGGCAGCAGCAGCCAGGTCATCGCCACCGCCAGCACAATCTTGGTTCGAGCCGTGAAGACCCGGGAGGAAAACAGCGGGCCGATGGCCAGCACCACGCTGACGCGAATCAGGATCAGCACCAGAGCAGAGAGCGTGGCCGTCCATTGCGCTCCCATCGTTCCGGTTCTCATCTGGCTCCATAGTTCTGCTGCACTCAACCCGGACATCGTCGACAATCTCCATTTCGACACTCAGTGGGTGTAGCGGCCCAGGTTGTCATACAGCACATGGGTGTAACCGGTCAGCCGATGGATAAACCACGGCATCGCCACCGCCAGCAGACCCACGACTACAAACAGGCGCGGCACACTGGTCAGTGACTGATCCTGCAGCGAGGTCAGCGTCTGCAGCAAGCTCAGCACAAAGCTGATCACCACGGTAGCCAGCAGCACCGGTGTGGCAACGATCATTGATTCCTTCAGCAGCTGCCGCACCATTTCTGCGGCCATATCGGGGGTCATGGCATCCTCCTGGCGCAGCCCTGCGCCTCGTCTTCAAAAACTCTTCAGCAGCGATCCAGCCACCAGATTCCATCCATCCACAATCACGAAGAGCAGAATCTTCAAGGGCGTGGAGATCACCACCGGTGGCAGCTGAAACAT
>JAKBAG010000041.1 GCA_021809235.1 Acidobacteriota bacterium | reverse complement strand
CGTTGACCGCGCATGGCCCGCTGCTGAATCCGGTGGTACGTACCCATCGGCAGGCCATTGCGCTTCGCTGGACACTCTATGATCCGGCCCTGGCGGCAATTCCCATCTATTCAATTAACACAGCGGAGAACTGGCAGCAGTTCTCCATGGCAATGGAGGCCTGGTGCTGGCCGACACAAAATGTGGTCTATGCCGACGATGCTGGACATATTGCCTACCATGCCATTGGCAAGGTTCCGCTGCGACCCAACGGGCTGCAGGGATTGCCTATCGCCGACCCTGACCATGAGTGGCATGGCTACATTCCCTTTGACCAGATGCCGAATGCCTACGATCCGCCTTCCGGGTTGCTGGCCACGGCCAATGCACGCGTCACGCCCGATGATACGCAGTATCCGCTGACGCTGGAGTGGGCCGATCCGTACCGGATTGAACGCATCTACCAGGATCTGGACGGGCGTTCTGCATTGACCCGTCAGCAGATGCTGGCCGTGCAGACGGATATCTACAGCGGTGTGGATCTGGAGCTGGCGCATCGCTTTGCCGATGCCATTGACCACACTGAGCCCGTAGATGGAAGACTGCGGCAGGCGGCCCTGCTGCTGCACAACTGGGATGGACGGGTGACGACCGATTCCCCGGCGGCATCGATTGTTGCCTGGGCACGGAAGGCATTCTGGCCGCTGATCCTGAAGCCGAGGCTGGGCCGGGATGCGGCCCTCTATCGATGGTCGGAGTCCAACTTTGCCGAGGAGGAGATCCTCATGCACGGCGGAGACACGCCACGCAGCCCGTGGCTTCCTGCGCGCTATCGCGACTGGAATGCCCTGCTTACCGATGCCGTGCGGCAGGGCATGGAGCAGGGAAGATCGACCGGCGACCTGAATGCCTGGCGCTACGGTCGCTGGCACGTTGTGGATCTGGAGCATCCGTTGCTGGGGCCGCTGCTTGGATGGTTGCCGCAGGTGAGTGCCTGGGCAGGAACGGGACCCTGGCCGCAGAGCGGAGATACGACGACCATCAAGCAGGTTGGCCGTGCCTTCGGACCCAGCCAGCGATTTACGATGGACTGGAGCGATCCCGATGCCTCCACGGAGAATATCGTGCTCGGAGAAAGCTCGAATCCGCTCAGTCCCTGGTTTCGTGATCAATGGATGAGTTGGTACGGCGGCACGACCTTTGCGCTGCCATTCTCCCACAGCGCTGTGCAGGCACACACCACGCACACGCTGCATCTGCTGCCGGAGTGATGGGTTGGTCCTAAGAGCAAGCTCCCAGAAGCTTTCCCGATGGATGACCGTCTTTCATCCGGCGCGAATCCTCGGGCTAAGGCTATGGTCTGCGCGCTGGATGGGGCTGACGGCACTGGTGCTGACGGCCGCCGGCATGCATGCCACTGTCAGCTGTGGTCACGATTACGACTTTCATCTGGTTTCCTGGCTGAATGTGGTCCACGCCTGGCATCAGGGAGTGATGTTGCCGGAGTGGGCGCAGACCCCTGCCTGGCAGGCCGGTGAGCCACGATTTGTCTTTTATCCCCCGCTCAGTTGGCTGCTGGGAGCAGCACTGGGTGCTCTGTCTGGCTCCGGCGCTCAGGGATGGACCATTGCCACATGGGGCTTTGTCTGGCTTGCGCTGGTGGCCACGGGAATGGCCACGGAGCGACTGGCGCGCGAGTGGCTGCCCGACGATTTAGCTTCGGTGGCTGGAGTGCTTGCCGTCCTTGCGCCCTATGCCTTGTTCACCGCCTTTGAGCGTAGTGCATTGGCAGAGCTTGCAGCGGCACCCTGCTTTCCGCTGGCCATGCTTTACAGCGCAAAAGCCAGTTCCGGCAGCGGGACGCCGCCGTGCGCAGAGCAGGCAGGGAAGGGAACTGCTGGCATCTGGAGCCCGGCCACGCGTTGGCTTGCGGTGGTGATTGCCGCCTGCTGGCTCATCAATGCTCCATCCGGAGTGATGCTGTGCTACACGCTGGCCGGGATTGTCCTCATTGTCGCTGCCGCGGAGCGAGCCGTCTGGCCCCTGGGTCGCGCCCTGCTTGCTGTGCTGCTGGGGTTGGGACTGGCTGCGTTTTATCTGGTTCCCGCTGCGCTGGAGCAGCGCTGGGTCCAGATCGATGCCGCCAATGCCATCGGCATGCGGATCGAGGATAGCTGGCTGTTTGCTCGTCATGCAGTTCCGGAGATGGCGTTTCATGATTCCGTCCTGCATCGCGCCTCGTGGATTGTCCTGCTCACGGTCCTGATTGCGTCGCTGGCTTGCTGGCTGGCCTATCGCTCCGGAGCTCTACACCGTCGGGATCGGCGCTTCTGGCTGCCGCTGCTGCTGCTGCTGCCCGTGACATTGGGAATGCAGCTTCCGCCTTCCCAATTCCTGTGGCATCTGCTTCCCAAAATGCAGTTTCTGCAGTTTCCCTGGCGGCTGACGATCGTGCTCACCGCACCGCTGGGCAACTTTCTTGCGGTGTCGCTCAAGCCCTGCAGCCGCAGGCAGCGGACACGCATTCTGTGCGCTGGTGTGCTGCTGGCCGCCGGTGCCAGCTTCCTGCTGCTGCATCAGCCCTGCGACAGCGAGGATAATGTTGCAGCGCAGCTGGTCGTGGATCAGCAGCAGGGTGCGCCGCCCACCGATGAGTACACGCCGAGTGCAGCGGACAATGCGGAGCTGGCGGCAGGCCTGCCTGCGGGCTGCCTGCTTGCCACTCCCCAACAGCCGCTTGGCACCGTCGATGCCGACGGCCAGAGACAATGGAGCGAGGTGGGGAACAACTGCCTGGCAACAGTCGGTGAGCCTGGCTGGAATGGGAAACACATGACCCTGGATCTGCATGCTCCCCGGGCTGGATTTCTCGTCCTGCGGCTGCGTCGGTTTCCTGCCTGGCATCTGTCGGTCAACGGCCATCCGGCAGTGGAGGCGGCTCAGCGTGACGATGGGCTAATCGTGGTGGCGGTTGCCTCGGGAGCCAATCGCATCGATCTGCAATGGACACCGACACCGGAGCGGATCTGGGGCAGTCGCATCAGCCTGTGTGCCTTGCTCATCCTGCTGGCTGGAGCGTGGATCGACCGCCGGAGGATCGCAGAGCCCACGCATGCCGTACACTAATGTGGATGTCTATGGACGTAAAAGCCTTGCTGCAGCACGGCATTCAGCGAACGGATGCCGCCCTGGAACAGCTGCTTCCAGCAGCCACGGTTGTTCCCGTCTCCATTCACAGCGCGATGCGCCACTCGGTCTTTGCCGGGGGCAAGCGCCTGCGCCCCATCCTGGCCATGCAGGCCGCTGCTGCGGTGGCTGGACAGGTACCTGCCGGGGTGGATCGGCTGGGTGCAGCCATTGAAATGCTGCACACCTACTCGCTGATTCACGACGATCTGCCCGCGCTGGACAACGATGATCTGCGCCGCGGAAAGCCCACATGCCACGTGGTTTACGGCGAAGCCATCGCCATATTGGCAGGCGATGCCCTGCAGACGCAGGCCTGGGAGGTACTCTCCGGGCTGGAGTGCCCACCGGCCACCACGGTGCGTATTCTGCGCCTGATCGCGCAAGCCATCGGTACGGTCGATGGAATGATTGGCGGCCAGGTTCTGGATATTGAAGGCGAGCAGCAGAAGCCGACGGCCGAGCTGGTGGATGCCATTCACCGGGCCAAAACCGGAGCACTGATCCGCGTCAGTGTGGTTGCTGGCGGACTGTTTGCCGGTGCCGACACTGCGCAGGAGCAGGCGTTGGATCTCTTTGGCCGCAAGGCTGGATTGGCCTTTCAGATCGTCGATGACATTCTCGACGTCACGCAGGATTCTGCGCAGCTCGGCAAGACTGCAGGCAAGGATCTGACTAGCGAAAAGGCTACCTGGCCAGCAGTCTTTGGTCTGGAGCAGAGCCAGAAGGATGCGGATCGCCTGATTGCCGAGGCCTTTGCCGCACTCGAACTCTTTGGCGAGCGTGCCGAGGGGCTGAAGGCTGTTGCCCGTTATCTGGTCGAGCGCAAGAGCTGATTGTCCTCCAGTGCAATTTGAGGGGTAGCGAACCCGACCGTGCGCGGGGCACGCCATCCCAACAACGACCGCTGCTGCAGCGTGGAACCTTATCCGAAAGCGAGCAGGATCAAGCATGTCCCAGCCACTTACCGAGGAAGATATTGTGCTCGCCCTCCGCGATTGTTTTGACCCGGAGGTCAAACTCAATCTGGTCGATCTCGGACTGATCTATTCCATCAAGCTCGTGGCAGATCCCCGTGCCACACCTGCATTTCCGCGTCAGCAGGTCACCGTCTGGATGACCCTGACAACCCCGCAGTGCCCGGCCAGCGGACTGATCTTCGAGCAGGTGAACAATCGGCTGGCCTCCATTCCGCAGATCAGCAAGGTCGATGTTCAGCTCGTGTGGGAGCCGAAGTGGACTCCCCATCGCATCAGCGCTGCCGGGCGGGCGCAACTCGGACTGGATTAAAGCAGAATCCGCATGGGTATCCCCGGTCCGGTATCTGGGAAGGTGGATTTTTCTTGAGGAAAAATCCAGTCTGAGATCTCTGCCGCGGGGGACAGTTATGCGGATTCTGCTCCAGGGGCCTGTTTCCGGAAGCAGGAACCAGATGGCTCACTCCGGGATCGATTGTTCCAGCTGCAGGGCACGCGGGAACAGGATATTGTTCTCCAGATGCACATGCTGGTGAAGGTCGCGCTCGAACTCCCGCAGCGCTTGATACAGTGCGCGATAGGTGGGGCATGCCCAATCCGGGGCTGTGAATCCGGAGCTTAGCTCACGCATCCGCGCCAGTGCTTCTCCGGCAGTGTCGTGCTCGGCCATCATGCGTGCAATCGGATGACGGATGGAGCCAAAGCAGCCCAGTGGGCGGGAGACTCCGTCTTCCGGCTGCAGGTTGCTGATGTAGGGGAAGAGCACCATCTCTTCCTTGTCCAGATGCTCCAGTAACTCCCGTCCAAAAGGCAGGAGAATGGACTGGATTGCGACCAGCTCCGGCTGGGTGTTGCCATGGCGCGAAACCACCTTCTGCGCCAACATCTCCAGACGCGGAAGCTCGCTACGAATGTAGCCGTGATGTCGTGCTGCAATGTGACGGCACAATGCTGCCATCGACTCCTCCTGCCAGTTGCGCGGAACTTCGCCGTTCTCTGCACTGGCCTCGGCAATGACCCGTAGCACATGGTCCAGGTCCAATGCGTGTTCGGCACATGCCTGTGCCAGCGGTTTGCGCCCTCCGCAGCAATAGTCAATCCCAAACTGCTCAAAGACCCGAATCGATGCGGGCTGTTCCAGTGCAATCTCGCGTACCGTGGTTTCAGTAATCGTCATACTCATCCTCCTGCTGGATAATCTATGCAGGCAGTCAAGGGTAGTGCTGCGACCAAAGTCACTCATTCCGGATTTCAGGGGTTCTGCTCATGTCCGAACTCGACAACCGCGTCACGGCACTCGGTGCCACATCCCTGTTTGCCAATCTGTCCCTGCAGGAGCTACGCCTGCTTGCCGCCCACGCAGTTCGCCGCAATTATGCGCAGGGGGAACTGCTGTTTGCGGAAGGGGATGCCTGTCGCGGACTGCATATTATCGTCACGGGCAAGCTGCGCATCTTCAAAAGCTCGGCCAGCGGACGCGAGCAGGTGCTGGCCGTCGAAGGGCCGGGCGGTTCGGTCGCCGAACTTCCGGTCTTTGATGGTGCGCCGTATCCGGCTTCGGTCATGGCAGCGGAAGATGCCCAGATCCTGTTCCTTTCCCGCAGTGATCTGCACAGCTTCTGCCTGGCCCATCCGGAGGTATCCCTCAAGCTGCTGGCGGTTGTCGGAGCTCGTCTGCGTCGGCTGGTCGGCATCATTGAAGAGCTTTCCTTTGCCACCGTTCGCCAGCGCCTTGCTGCCGTTCTAGTGCGTCAGGCACAGCAGGACGGAAGACCTTCCGGGGATGGCATCGAGATTCAGCTCCCCGGCACCCATCAGGAAGTGGCGCACCAGCTCGGGACAGTCCGAGAACTGGTTTCGCGCAACCTGATGCGGCTGCAGGCCGAAGGCCTGGTTCTGGTGGATGCCCGCAGGATTATCATTCTGGATTTGCCCGGACTCTCAGCCATTCTGGAAAGCGGAGCCTGAGGGTTTTCCCTGACGCAGGATTTGAGCCACAGAGCGACGAAAGTCACTGCAGGAGTTCTGCTGCCAGCGAGAATCTTTCGTTGGAGAGTTCGCATGCATTCTGACTTGCCTGTTCCTGCCAACAAATCCGTCCATCGCGTCCCCGATCCGCTTGCCGTTTTGCAAGCCAGTCACCGGAAGACCGTCCATTTTCGCCTATGGATGCTGACCGGCATTTTCTTTATGGTTCTGCCCGGCACTCTGCTGGGTTTCACCAACCTGCTGCAAATCTCAGCTAGCCATGGGCTTTCTGGCCTTTCTGCCGCATGGATTCAGGCCCACGGGCATGCCCAGGTTTTTGGTTGGATCGGTAGTTTTGTTCTCGGCATTGGGTTTTACTCGCAGCCGGAGACTCGGGCAAATCGCGGCAGGATGCCACTGATTTGCTGGGGGCTGTGGACGGCAGGACTCAGTTTTCATTGGGTTTCGCGAGCATTTCAGTGGCACTGGCGCATTCTGCTTCCGCTTTCTGGTCTGCTGGAACTGCTGGCCATCCTGCTTTTTCTGCGTGCCGCGCGCCAGCACAAGCTGCCATCTTCATCCACCGGCTCCGGACGGATTCCGCTCTGGATGCAGTCGGTCCTGCTCAGCAACCTGGCTCTGCTGCTGGCCATCCTGCTCAACTTTGTCGAGGCCTGCTATCTGGCGTGGGGTGGTCACTCGCCGGCGATACCTCACGCATTGGATCAAAGCTATCTGGTGCTTTTGGCATGGGGATTTCTGGTGCCCCTGATTTGGGGCTTCAGCGTGCGTTGGCTCCCCGCATTTCTTGGTCTGGCTGCTCTGCGCACCTCTGCCTTCCGGTTTGCACTGGTGCTGAACACACTCGGCGTTCTGCTTGGGATGGCTGGCGTTGCCAGGCTGGCGATGACGTTGCTGGTAGCTTCCGCGCTGCTTGCCGCGTGGGCCCTGCAGCTTTACTCCACATCGGAGCATCCGGCAAAGACAGCGGGAATCCATGCCAGTTTTCCGTTCTTTGTGCGGATCGCCTATCTTTGGTCGATTCTGGCCCCGATGCTTGGCCTCTGGGCAGCTTGGGCAGATCACCACGGTGGCATCTGGGGCGGGTCGCGTCATGGTCTTACTGTCGGCTTTGCCGCCATGATGGTCATGACGATCGGCCCTCGTATCCTGCCTCATTTTGCCGGCATCCGCCAACTGTGGAGCCCACGACTGATGCTGGTGACGCTGGTGTTTCTGCTGCTGGGCTGTACCCTTCGTGTCAGCATGGAGGTCGTCGCCTATGAAGGCATTGCCAGCTTTGCCTGGCGCCTGCTGCCGCTTTCCGGCGTGCTTGAGCTGACGGCCGTACTTTGTTTTGCTTTGCAGATCCTGCTGACACTACTCCGCGGACAAGCCATTCTGGCTGCGGATTGCACTTGAAATGGAGTTACAAAGCGGAACGTGCCATCCCCTGCCAAAGGCATCGATGCCTGCTCGGCAGGGGATGGTGGAAGTCAGCCTTACGGTGCCTGTTGACGCACACACGGCTTGCTCTGCACGGGCGCCTGCCCTGGGCAGAACGCTAGGTGCTTTTCGGTGGGCGCACCACGAATGGCAGACAGGCGCTGAGCAGGACAACTCCGGCAATGGCATGCAGACCGGGCCCATAGGAGCTGCCAGTCTGTCGCATATGGGCGATCAGCAGCGGGCCAAAGGCACTGGCCGTGCCCCAGGCCGTGAGCATAAGCCCATAGATCGGCCCCACATTGCGAGAGCCAAAATAGTCAGCTGCAAAGGCCGGCATGGTGCCGAAGCCGCCACCGTAGCACATCAGGATGACAAAGGAGACAAGCGTGACCAGAGCCGTGGTGGCAAAACCGGGCAACATCCAGAAGAGTCCTGCCTGCAGAAGGAACATCACCACGAAGGTCCAGCGACGCGATAAAGCATCACTCACCCAGGCCCAGAAAACGCGGCCCACGGCATTGCCAATGCTCACAATGCCAACCATGCCGGCGGCAAGAATCGCAGAGGCCCTGGTCAACTCGGTGAAGATGGGCGCTTCCTGAGAGATCAGCGAGATGCCAGCCGAGGTATTCAGGAAAAGCAGCATCCAAAGGGCCCACCATTGCCATGTGGACAGTGCCTCAACCAGGCTATAGTCCTTGCCGGCGCGCTGGGAGCGGACGGCTGCACTGGGTTCCCAGCCTGCCGGGCGATAGCCTTCCGGCGGATTCTGCATGAAAAGCCCCGTCAGCACGGTGACCACCAGATACCCAATGCCGAGATCGGCAAAGGTCTGGAGCACACCAACCGTCTGGATCAGATGTGTGGCCAGCGGTGCGGTGACCAGGGCTCCAGCCCCGAAGCCACCGACAGCAATGCCGGTGATCAGCCCTCGCCGATCCGGGAACCATTTGACCAGAACGGCTACGGGAACGATGTATCCGAAGCCGAGGCCGATGCCGCCAATGACGCCGAAGGTGAGCCACAGCCACCACAGACCGATCGACGAAAAGCTAGCCAGAAAGACTCCGGTGCCGTAGAGGACGCCGCCCGTCAGGGCAACGACGCGTGGGCCGGACTTGTTCAACCACAAGCCGCCAAAGAAGGCCGCCACTCCGAGCACGAAGATACAAATGGTGAAGGTGAGGGTAATGTCCGACAGCGACCAGTGAAACTGCTTGTTGAGGGGCGTCTTGAAGACGCTCCAGGCATAGACCGCACCAAGGGCAACCTGCATCAGGAAGCCGGCGAGCGCAATACTCCAGCGGGAGTTTTTCACAGAACATCCTCCGAAAACGACATCAGGGACTAGGTGTTACCTATCCCATGGAAACCTGGATCCAGACTGCGGGGGAAGGGAACTGACGGGGCTAACTGCGGTGGTTTGGTTCGGAAGTGCCACCCGGCATGGTCCGAATTTTGAGCTGGTAGGCAAGGTTTTTCAGCAGCAGGTTGATGAGTCCCATGCCGCGGCGGAAGTCCTTGCTGAGAAAGCTGGAAAACAGACCCGCGAGCGAGGGCGGATCATACGGTACATTCTTTGCATTGCCCCAGGTGTCCTTGACAGCAACCAGAGTTCCTTCGAGCACGATCGGGTCAATCGATGCCAGAATTTGCCCCAGCAGAATGGCGTTGCGCATCGCCCGGATGGAATCTTCCCGATTGGCTGCCGAGGTTGCCGTTTCCACGATCTTTTCTCCGGCACCGAGCACGCCGCGCAGCGTGGTGAAGACGCCTTTTTCATGCAGCGCCTGAAGAGTTTCATAGCTGTCGAGCAGAGCAGCGGCGTATTCCACCGGAGCGGCCTCCAGTTTGGCCATCAGTTCCTGCTTTGGATCCCGCGGAGCGATCTTCAACTCAATCGGTTGCGCCATGATTCCTACCTTGCTGTCGGCTGGTTTCCAGCCGGCTGAATCTGAATGAGGGACTGCGTGCCTGGCATGCGATAGTCGGCGCGTTTCCACTTGCGCTCCACCTCCACGCCGCGTTGCGGTGTCGGCTTGCCCCAGCGCGCATTGGTTTTGGGCAGCGGATTGGGGCCTCGGGCGGTGATGACCTTCAGGTTGACAGAGGTTTCCTTGTAGGCCGGTGTGTGGGTCACAGTGTCGGTGTGGCTGCTGGTCAGGCGGTTGACCGGCTCCGACGTGGAGTTCATCGGCATATACAGCTGGTTGCCTTCCACGCGGTTGGTCACCACCGCCTGTACCTTCACCTTTCCGTAGCGCGAGGTCAGCTCCACCCATGCGCCGTCTTCAATGCCTCGCTCGTGTGCCAGCGAAGGAGAGACTTCGACAAATGTACATGGAGTTTTGGATCGAATGCCGGAGGTTCGATAGGTCATATTGCCCTCATGGAAGTGTTCCAGCAGGCGGCCATTGTTCAGGTGCAGATCGAATTCGGCATCCGGCTGGTCCGTGGTCTGGCTTTCCACCAGCGGGTAGAAGCGGGCCTTGCCGTCCGGGAATTGGAACTGCTTCATGTAGAGCTGGGGCTGATCGCTTCCATCGGCTGCTACCGGCCATTGCAGGCTCCGGTAGCCTTCCAGCCGCTCATAGGTGACACCAGCCATCAACGGCGTCAGCGCAGCAATCTCTGCGTAGATTTCCGAAGGATGCTGGTAGTTCCAATTGGCTCCCAGACGATTGGCAATGCTCAGGATGATCTGCCAGTCAGGACGACTGTCGCCCAGCGGCTCAAAGACCTGATAGAGGCGCTGGATGCGCCGCTCCGTGCTGGTGAAGGTGCCTTCCTTTTCCAGGCTCGGGCTGGCAGGCAGGATGACGTCGGCAAACTTACAGGTTTCGGTGAAGAAGATATCCTGCACGACGAAAAAGTCCAGCTTGGCCAGCGCAGCGGAAACGAAGTTGGCATTCGAGTCGACCATGCTCATCTCTTCTCCGAAGAGATACATGGCCTTCAGACTGCCCTCGTGGATGGCATCCACCATCTGATGATTGTCCAGTCCTGGTTTTTCGGGGATCTTCGTCCCCCAGACTGCTTCAAATCGGGCCCGGACCCCCGGGTCACTGACCGGCTGGTATCCGGGCAGGAAGTTCGGCATGGCACCGTGGTCGCTGGCACCCTGTACGTTGTTGTGGCCGCGCAGCGGATAGGATCCTGCTCCCTTGCGCATGTAGTTGCCGGTGGCCAGCAGCAGATTGGAAATGGCCGTCGAGGTATCAGAACCCATCACATGCTGCGTCACGCCCATGGCCCACAGGACGCAAACACCATCGGAGGCGACGATCATCTTCGCCAGATCGATCAGTGTTTCCGCCGGAATGCCGGTCCGCTCGGCGGCATAGTCCATCGTGAAGGGATCAAGGCTTTTCCTGTACTCCTCAAAATGGTTGACCCACTGATCGATGAATGCCTGCTTGTGCAGCTGGTTGTCAATGATCCACTTGGTGATTGCCGAGAGCCAGATCATGTCTGTGCCGGGATGCGGGCGCAGAAACAGGTCAGCACGTTGAGCAAGTTCGTTTCTGCGAAGATCGGCAACCACGAGCTTCTGCCCTCGCAGCTTGTGACTGCGCTTGACCCGTGTAGCCAGCACCGGATGATTCTCAGCAGCATTTGCTCCCACCACCATCACCATGCCAGCCGATTCGATATCCGAGATGGAGCCGGAGTCTCCGCCGTAGCCCACTGTTCGGAACAGCCCCACCGTAGCCGGCGACTGGCAGTAGCGGGAGCAGTTGTCCATATTGTTGGTCCCGATCACGCTGCGAGCCAGCTTCTGCATCAGGTAGCTTTCTTCGTTCGTGCACTTGGATGAAGAGATGAAGCTCAGTGCATCCGGGCCATTTGCATTGCGAATCTCGGTGAAGCGCCGCGCCACCAGATCCAGGGCCTCGTCCCAGCTGGCTTTGCGAAAGGTGTCCGGCGCGCCATTCTCGCCCTTCACGCGGATAAGCGGAGACGTCAGCCGCTCCGGACTATTGACGTATTCCCATCCAAACTTGCCCTTGATGCAGGTGGAAATGCCATTTGCTGGGCCCTCCGCCGGCTCCACTTTCAGGATGTGCCGCTCGGTCTTCGACTCAATGGTCCAAAGGTCAAAGCTGCAGCCCACGCCACAGTAGGTGCATACGGTTTTGGTCTTGCGGATGCGATCCTGTCGCATGGCCGCTTCCATCTCCGACACCTGCAGGATGGCGCCGTATCCGATATTCGGTTCCACGCCCTTGACCACATCAATGGCA
Organism: Acidobacteriota bacterium; assembly: GCA_021809235.1. Lineage (GTDB taxonomy): Bacteria > Acidobacteriota > Terriglobia > Terriglobales > Acidobacteriaceae > Acidicapsa. The sequence continues at coordinate 4,907 of JAKBAG010000041.1, read as the reverse complement.
TGATCCAGCGCCGTCTTGGTCATCCCCGTAAAGTAGCCGGCATGCTGCAGCATGGGCTTTTCCATCAGGGCATTGCAGGGGCAGACCGTTACGCAATGGCCGCAGCTTACGCAGCTGGATTCCCCGATTGGTGAGCCGCCATCCCACAAAACCCGCGGTACCTCCAGCTCCCAGCCAATGGAAAGCGTTTCGTTGACCTGCACATTCTGGCAGGCCTCCACGCAGCGACCACACAGGATGCATTGATTGGGATCGTAGCGATAAAACGGGTTCGACATGTCCACGTCATACGGCTTGGGGCGATACGGAGTCTGCTGATGTTCCACCTCGAGCAGGTGGGTGGTATTGTGAACCGTGCAGTTGCCGTTGTTGTTATCGCAAACAGTGCAGTACAGAAGATGATTGCCCAGGATGCGATCGAAGGCCTCACGCTGGGCCTGGTCCGCGCGCGGTGTGGCTGTCTCCACTTTCATGCTGGCCGTTACCCGGGTCGCGCAGGCGCGGGTCAATTGCCCATCCAGCTCCACCATGCAGGTGTCACAGGTTTGAATTGGCCCCAGCTTTGGGTGATAACAAACCTGAGCCAGTTCTACCTGGGAGCGATTGATGACGTCGATCAGCAACTCCCCGGTTTGAGCCGCAACCTGTCTTCCGTTTAATGAAATGTAACAATCGCCCGTCATCGTTCTGCAGCCTCCCTGCTCGGATCATGCAGACTTATCGTGTCACATCGACGTTCAACTGAAAAGGGAAATACCGGAGCTTCATGAAGATTCTTTTGATCCGACACTGCCGTATGAATTTTGCGTGAATGGAATCCCGAATCGCACTTCCGCTATCAGCCATTGGATGGCAGGTAGTCCAGACCGGACCGGGAGAATGCACTGGAGAAGTGCCAGTAGCGGAGAGACAATCCGATCGGTAAGAGTGCGTTCAAATCTGCTCGAGTGTTCGTCAGAAAGATATGGGCCAGGCATCTGCCTGGCCCATATCTTTCTGACGCAATGAGAGGAAAATCAAGCAGCCGAGAACTGCTACTGTAGCCCTGCCATCACCTTCTGCAGTACGGCAGCCGAGGGCTTGGTGACAGACTCCGGCTGGGTGCCAAGAGGCCGATCGACCAGGTTTAGCAGGTCGGTGAATGTGGGCTTGGCCGTGTCGATGTAAAAGACACCGGTAAGAATCTCTCCGTTCTCATGAGCTTCCATCAGTGTTCGGACTGAACCAACCCGATCCGTTGGGTTAAAGTCTTCCCGCAGCTTGCGAAGACGCAGGCTTGAACCATCATGCATGGTGACATCTGTGGTGGTGCCTGCATCGTATTCGATGTCGATCTCTTCAAAGCTGGGCACAAAGCCAAGCTCGTTGATTGGCTCATCGTGCTCCTGCATGAACTTGTAGCTCTTGGTGGAGCCTTCATGATCATTGAAGGTAACGCACGGGCTGATCACGTCCAGCATTACCGTTCCCTTGTGCGCAACCGCAGCCTTCAGCATGGACAGCAGTTGCTTTTTGTCGCCGGAGAAGGAGCGACCGACGAAGGTGGCACCCAGTTGGATGGCCATGGCGCAGGTGTCGATGGCAGGCAGATCATTGATGACGCCGGTCTTCAGCTTGGAGCCGATATCCGCAGTGGCAGAGAACTGCCCTTTGGTCAGGCCGTAAACGCCGTTGTCCTCGATGATGTAAATCATGGGCAGGTTGCGGCGCATCATGTGTACAAACTGTCCCATGCCGATGGAGGCCGTGTCTCCGTCCCCGGAGACACCAAGCGCCATCATGGTGTGGTTGGCCAGCACAGCACCGGTGGCCACCGAAGGCATGCGACCGTGAACGCTGTTGAAGCTGTGAGCGCGGCTCAGGAAGTAAGCCGGGCTTTTGGACGAGCACCCAATACCGGATAGCTTCATCACGCGCTCCGGCTGAACACCCATCTCAAACAGAGCATCGATAATGCGCTCCGAGATGGCATTGTGGCCACAGCCGGCGCAGAGCGTTGTCTTGCCGCCGCGATATTCCAGAACGGGAAGTCCGATCCGGTTCACCTTGGGTCCGGGAGTGCCCGTGGGGGTTGCAGTTGCAGTTGCCATAAATCAGAGGCCCTCCTTGACGACCAGTTCAGTAAGAATCGATTCGGCATCGATCGGCAGACCATTGAAGTGAAGGATGCTATGCAGCTTCACGGCCTGATCAGCAGCCAAATCCAGTTTCAGCAGGCTGGCAAGCTGCGCGTCGCGATCCTGCTCTACCACATAAATGCGCTCATGCGAGGCCACAAACTCATGCACGGACTGCGTAAAGGGATAAGCGCGGACACGCATGTAATCCACTTCCACCGCATGCTGCTTCTTAAGCTCATCCAGTGCTTCCACCACGGCAAAATCGGAGCTTCCGTAAGCAATCACGCCTACGGATGCCTTGCCATTGCCGGTGACCACCGGTGCGGGAACAAGGGTACGCGCCGTGTCAAACTTGCGTATTAGCCGGTCCATGATCTCCAGGTAATCTTCCGGCTTTTCCGTGTAGCCTGCCTTGCTGTTGTGACCTGAGCCACGTGTGAAGTAGGCGGCCTTGGGATGATCCGTGCCAGGCAGTGTGCGATAGCCGATACCATCGCCATCCACATCAGCGTAGCGAGCAAAACCACCAAGTCGATTCAGGTCTTCGGCGGTCAGCACCTTGCCGCGATCGAGTGGCGTTTCCGGATAGGTGAATGGATCCGACATCCAGTTATTCATGCCTAGATCGAGATCGGAAAGCACGAAGACCGGCGTCTGCAGCCGTTCGGTCAGATCGAAGGCGGCATAGCCAAATTCAAAGCACTCCTTGACAGAGCCGGGAAGCAGAATCACATGCTTTGTATCCCCGTGCGAAAGGAATGCGGTAGAAAGCAGATCTGCCTGGGAGGTACGCGTGGGCATGCCGGTGGATGGCCCGGTGCGCTGTACGTCGAAGATGACGCCCGGAATCTCCGCAAAATATCCCAACCCGCTGAACTCAGCCATCAGCGAAATGCCAGGGCCTGACGTTGCCGTCATTGAACGGGCGCCTGCCCATCCCGCACCGAGCACCATGCCGATGGCCGCCAGTTCATCCTCAGCCTGCACCACAGCAAAGGTTGCCTTGCCCTCTTCGGTTACACGGAATTTCTTCAAATACTCGATGGTGGCCTCCACCAGTGAGGTGGAAGGGGTGATCGGATACCAGGCGACGACGGTGACACCGGCAAACACCGCGCCCAGTCCCGCGGCAGAGTTTCCGTCAATGATGATCTTGCCGGCTGTCGAATTCATGCGTTCGATGAGGAACGGATCCTGCTTGGACAGATGCTCGGCGGCATACTCGGCACCGGCGCGCACTGCGCCAAAGTTGAGATCAAGGGCTTTTTGCTTTTTGGCAAATTGTTTGGCCAGGGCTGCTTCCACACTGGACATGTCAATCTGCAGCAGGTGCGCGACCACACCGACGTAAACCATGTTCTTCACCAGCTTGCGCAGGCGAGCTTCCGGGCAGACAGCAGCTGTGATCTTGTCAAACGGAACCGGGTAGCAGACCACATCCTGCCGATACTGGCTCAGGTTCAGCGTCTCGTCATAGATGGCCACCGAGCCGGAATGTAGCCCCAGGATGTCTTCCCGAGCAGTCTCGGCATTCATGGCCACCAGAATGTCAATCTTCTTGCGCCGCGCCACATAGCCATCTTTGCTGGCACGAATCGTGTACCAGGTGGGCAGACCTGCGATGTTTGAGGGGAACAGGTTCTTGCCGCTCACCGGTACGCCCATGTTGAAGATGCTCTTCAGCAGGACGCTGTTGGCGGACTGGGAACCGGAACCATTGACGGTTGCCACCTGGATGCTGAAGTCATTGACGACGCGCTGCTGCGCATCGACTACTGCCGATTTGCTCTGCTCATGACCCAGAGCAAGGTCTCCTGTCGCCATGTGGCGGGATTCCCTTCGCGATGAATTTTCCGGGAAAGAATGCTGATGTTCGTACCTGTTTCCAGCAATGCTTCCACTCCACCCACGATTATAGCGATTTGGCAGCAACTCGTGCCGGGTGCACCGGCGGGAATTCCCGCATTGCAATAGGATGGAAACCGAAGTCCAAACCAGAAACGCACAATGCCCTCATCGGGAATGCGGCAAAAGAGACTGCCAGCCAGTCGCTTTGGCTTCGCAGCTGTTCCCTTGATCAGCAATTGCGCAACTGCCGACATCCGGGCATCTCTGCAGGCAATCAGCTGCGAATCGTCGCCATTCTGGTCTCTATCTCCATCCGGGTGGCCGCATCGAGAGCCAGCAGAGGAGAACGAGCGCGGCCGCCAAAGTAACCATTCCAATCGCAGGCATACTTTACCCCGGCTACGCCGAGGCGATTGCCCACGAAAGCTGCCGCATCTGCAATGCGCAGTTGCTTGGCCAGCGCCAGCGCCTCATCGTGCTCTTTCCATGCGGAGTAGATCTCCTGGCAGGCCTGGGGTGCGCAGGCAGCAAAGGCAAGTACGGCACCGGAGGCTCCGGCATCCAGGGACTCCTTCAGGTTACCGACGGATCCGGTAAGCACCTGAAATCCCACTTCGCGGGTGCGAGTCTTAAGCGCCGGGGCAACCACGGCCGGAGCAACCACTGAAGGGGCTGCCACGCCTCCGGCAAGGCTCTCGGCTGGAATCAGCCCGTCGCCGCCAGAGGCCGGAACGGGACGCAACATGCGCGCCGTCACCGCTTCAAAGATCGTGGTCACCGTCACCGTGCGGCGTGGCGCCAGGCGCGTTGCCTGCACCAGATCGCGAATCCGGTCCACGCTGCCGCTGGACTCCTTGATCCCCCAGATATTGGGATGCGAGGAGAGCTCTGCCACTACTTCCAGCGGAATCTCAAACTCGGTGAAGCGGGGAATCGAGT
>JAKBAG010000040.1 GCA_021809235.1 Acidobacteriota bacterium | reverse complement strand
GAAATCCGCTTTCATCCCCCGCGGCAAGCGCAAGCATTATGGCCGAGTCATCCCTTGCATCGGTGGCTGGGATGCTGTGCCTGCTGGCTTCGAGTTTTGGTTCCGGCTTGATGGTTTCGTTCCTGCCAAAGCCCGGACTGCCCAATACCAGGGTCGCCATACCCCACAGAACACACGATCCGGGAAAAAGTTGCGGTCAAAGGGTCACAATCTAGTTTTTATCGGATGGGAGCCGTGAAAGGGAAGCAAAACCTGACAGAGAGCGCATCTGTTTGTATCCGAGAGCGTTGGGGTGGTAATCTTAACAAGTAAGTGCTACCACGATTGGCAACGGAACTGCATAACGACGACCGTTGCGCGGCAGCATATCGGGCGATTAACTCAGCGGTAGAGTGCCACCTTCACACGGTGGAAGTCGTAGGTTCGAATCCTGCATCGCCCACCAAGACCAGATTTAAAGACATCCAGAGATATCCTAAGAGTCAAGATAAGCCGCTGAAAAATCAGCGGTTTTTGTCTTTTTACGTCCAAAGCGGTATCGTGGAAGCCATGTTCCCGTGGGGGTACATCTGGGGGTATCAATTCCAGAATTTGGGGGTATCGGAGAAATCCGACCCGAAGTTGGGGGTACACGCATGGCGCTGACTGATACAGAAATCCGCCGCTCCAAGCCCGGAGACGCGCCCTATAAGCTCTCGGATGGTCATGGTCTCTACCTTCTGGTGAAGCCCAATGGCGGAAGGCTGTGGCGCCATCAATTTCCAGTCTGACCTTAGACTCTGCCTGAAAAATGGAAGACGCTTTATCGCAGCATGGGGCATGCTTGTTCCTGCATTGTCTGCTGCAAAGTGACTGGCCTGTGTCCAAGCAGCTTGGGCACAGGCCAGTTGTGTTTGATTTCGTAGAGGCATGAAGCTGCGGGTGTAGACAATGCCATCCCCACAGCTTCAGGTCTGATTTCCGGTCAGAAGGCTACCGCTTATGCCAATTCGAAGCGATCCAGTTCCATGACCTTGGTCCAGGCGGCAACAAAGTCGTGGACAAAGGCATCCTTACCATCCGCGGCAGCATAGACTTCAGCCACAGCGCGGAGTTGCGAATTGGAACCAAAGACCAGATCGACGACTGTAGCCGACCAGCGAGGCTGACCTGTCTTCCGATCCACGCCCTGCAGCAGTCCTTCGGTCGCAGTGGTCTTCCACTCCGTGCTCATGTCCAGCAGATTCACGAAGAAGTCATTCGTCAATTCACCGGCATGGTGCGTCAGCACGCCATGAGCGGAATGGTCGAAGTTGGCGCCAAGGACCCGCAGGCCGCCGATGAGCACGGTCATTTCCGGAGCCGTGAGCGTTAGCAACTGTGCTTTGTCGATGAGCAGCTCAGCCTGTCGCGATTCCAGTCCCTTGCAGACGTAGTTGCGGAAGCCATCGGCAGCCGGCTCCAGCACCGCGAAGGAGTGGATGTCGGTCTGCTCCTGCGTGGCATCCGTACGACCGGGGGTAAACGGAACCTCAACCTGGAAACCCGCCTTTTTCGCGGCTGCTTCAATGGCAGCGCCACCAGCAAGCACGATGAGATCGGCAAGGGAAACCTGTACTCCGCCGGCATGTGCCGCATTGAACTTCTTCTGAATGCCTTCGAGGACGGAAAGCACCTTGGACAGCTCTGCCGGCTGATTGACTGCCCAGTTTTTCTGCGGCTCCAGACGGATACGGGCTCCATTGGCCCCGCCGCGCTTGTCACTGCCGCGGAAGGTGGAGGCCGATGCCCAGGCTGTTGTTACCAGTTGCGGGATGCTGAGCCCTGAGGCAAGAACCTCTGCCTTGAGCGCCGCAGTCTCCTGCGCCTGGATGAGCGGATGCTCGACGGCGGGGAGCGGATCCTGCCAGATCAGCACTTCCTTGGGTACCAGCGGGCCAAGATACCTGGAGACCGGACCCATATCCCGGTGAGTCAGCTTGAACCATGCGCGGGCAAAGGCGTCGGCGAGAGCATCGGGGTTGGCCAGAAAGTGACGGGAGATCTTCTCGTAAGCAGGATCCACGCGAAGCGCCAGATCCGAGGTGAGCATGATGGGGGTATGACTCTTCTTCGGGTCATGCGCGTCCGGGACGGTTCCTGCACCGGCGTTGCCCTTGGGCTTCCACTGGTGCGCGCCGGCAGGGCTCTTGGTCAGCTCCCACTCGTATCCGAAAAGCGTCTCAAAATAGCCGTTGTCCCACTGGATTGGATTGGGCGTCCATGCGCCTTCCAGGCCGCTGGTGATGGCATCTCCTCCTTTTCCTGTGCCGAAACTGTTCTTCCAGCCAAGGCCCATTTGCTCCACGGGTGCGGCTTCTGGTTCCGGGCCCACATGGGTAGCCGGAGCTGCACCATGGGTCTTGCCGAAAGTGTGCCCGCCGGCAATCAGCGCAACAGTCTCCTCGTCATCCATGGCCATACGGGCAAAGGTTTCCCGAATGTCGCGTGCAGAGGCAAGTGGATCGGGGTTTCCGTTCGGTCCCTCAGGATTCACGTAGATCAATCCCATCTGAACCGCGGCAAGAGGATTGGCCAGATCGCGTTCTCCGCTGTAGCGCTGATCGCCCAGCCAGGTCGTCTCCGGACCCCAATCCACATCCTGCTCCGGCTCCCAGATATCCACGCGGCCTCCACCAAAGCCAAATGTCTTAAAGCCCATCGATTCCAGCGCGACATTGCCGGTCAGAATCATGAGGTCGCCCCAGGAGATCTTGCGGCCATACTTCTGCTTGATGGGCCAGAGCAGACGGCGCGCCTTGTCCAGGCTGACATTGTCCGGCCAGCTGTTGAGCGGGGCGAAACGCTGTGAACCATGTCCGGCTCCGCCGCGACCATCATGAATACGATACGTACCGGCAGCATGCCATGCCATGCGAATGAAGAGCGGACCATAGTGTCCGTAATCGGCGGGCCACCAGTCCTGCGAGTCGGTCATGAGCGCGCGCAAGTCGGCGATGACAGCATTCAGATCCAGACTCTGGAACTCCTTTGCGTAGTCAAAGTCTTCGCCAAGGGGGTTGGAGAGAGAGGAATGTTGATGAAGAATTTGCAGATTGAGCTGATCCGGCCACCAGTCACGATTTCCTTTACCGCCAGCCTTCGTGTGCTGCAGCATGGCACCGCTATATGGGCACTTCGCTTCGTTCGACATGTTGTCTCCTGTTGTCGTCTGCGAGAGACGCACTCCTTCAGTATAGGAGTTACGGAAGTGGGATGGAGCAGGACAGCATACGCATTTTGATCCGGTCAGAGAAGGATGTGGCGAAATATCGCATGGGGTGGGAAGCTCGTGCCTGGAATTCCTATAATCAGCCCATGCGCATTCCCTGCATTTTGCTGGCTGCCGGTGCCAGTCGACGACTGGGCGAACCCAAGCAACTGATTCGCTTTCAGGGAGAAACGCTGCTGGAGCGGAATATCCGGCTGGCGCTAGAAGCCGGATGTGCACGGGTGATGGTGGTGCTGGGTGGCCATGCTGGGCAGATTCTGTCAGAGGTTGGGGCACGGTTGGCACGGAATTCCGAGGTGGAGATTCATCTCCACCCCGGGTGGGAGCAGGGGATGGCGTCTTCCCTTCATGCCGGGGTTCGGCGTTGTCAGCAGTTGGGCTGGACCAGCGGGGTGATGCTGATGGTCTGTGATCAGCCTTATCTGACTGCTGCGCACCTACGCTCGCTGCTGGAGGCATTTGCCAACTATGCAGGAGGGCGCACAATTGCCTCGCAGTACGGCGGAATTCTGGGTGTGCCGGCGATTTTTCCACAATCGGAGATGGGACGCCTGCTGGAGCTTACCGGCGATCAGGGAGCGCGGCGATTGCTGCAAACTATTGCCGATCCGGTTTCTATTGTCTGCGATGGTGGGGAGTTTGATGTGGATGAGCCGGAGGACCGGATGCGCCTGCAGGCCGAGCTGTAGCAAAAATGGCGGAGATCGTCGGTCTGGAATTCGCTGGCTCCTATCGATTCTTTGTATGCTAAGTGCTGGGATGCAAGTTGAGATACGCACATTTGGAGTGTTGAAGCAGGCGCTTCCGTCTGCCGTGGTGAGCCTTCAGGAGGGCACTACGGTCCGGGAGCTGATGCTGCAGCTGCGCGCAGAACTACAGTCGCAGGGAGGAAATGTCGACCTGCTGCAGGGGATTGCCGTCAGCGTGAATACAGCCTTTGCCCGACCCGGCGATCTGCTGCGGGATGGGGATGTGGTGGGTCTGCTTCCGCCGGTTTCCGGTGGCTCAGCCGATGGTGACGATGGAATCGTGACCTTTCTGACCCGTGAACGAATTGCAACCTATGCGTTGATGGATGCCATTCGCAGACCCAGCGACGGAGCTCTGGCCTTTTTCGATGGAATTGTGAGGGACCATACCCGCTCCCGGCGTACGCTGCACCTGGACTATGAGGCTTATGAGGAAATGGCCGCGGTGAAACTGCGTGAACTGGCCGAGGAGGCAAAAAGCCGTTTCGGCGTGCGGGCGGTAACGGTGGTTCACCGGCTGGGACGGCTGGAAATCGGGGAGACTTCGGTCCTGATTCTGGTGGCTTCCGCGCATCGTGCCGCTGCGCTGGATGCCTGTCGCTGGCTGATAGACACACTGAAGCGTACGGTGCCGATCTGGAAGCAGGAGACATTTGAGGACGGAGTGGTTTGGGCGGATGGCGAGCCGTTTCCGGACGGCATTGCCCTTACCGCTGACGCCGGGCCGCCCTCGCATATTCCGGAGTCTGGTGCTTGAGATCACGATTGGAAGCAGCTGCCCGGCAACAGTGGTGGCTGTTGATCGTTTTCCATGCTCTGTTCTGGACATTCCTGAGTGGCAGAACCGCGCTGCCGCAAGTGCCGTCGGCTCCGGTGACAACGCTGCAAATGAATGTTCGTCTGGTAAGCGAGTATGTCAGCGTTACCGATGCTGCGGGTGCCCCGGTTGGGAATCTCAAAGCATCTGACTTTGCCCTCTCCGACAATGCGATTCCTCAGAAGATTGCGCTTTTTGAGCGTCAGACCCAAGTGCCTATCAACCTGATTCTGGCATTGGACACAAGCGGGAGCGTGCGCAAGGACCTGGCGCAGGAGCGTGCGGCGGCACAACGATTTGCCCATTCAATTCTGCGGCCACGGGATAGTTTCTGCGTGGTTTCCTTTGCCACTCATGTGCGGCAGGTTGTGCCGTTCACCAATCAATGGAAGCAGATCCAGCATGGGTTGAATCATCTGCGGGTGGGTGACGCAACTGCGCTGTACGAGGCCGTGGAGCGTAGCTCCGAATGGCTGGCAGGGCGCACTGGACGCAAAGTGCTGGTGCTGGTGACCGATGGTGGCGATACAGCCGATACGATCAGCTATGCCGATGCGCTGAGGTCGGCCCTGCGGAGCGAAGTGATGATCTATTCGCTGATCGATGTGCCGATTGCTGCCAGTGCGGGACGCGATCTAGGTGGGGAGCATGCACTGATTTCGCTGTCTGAGCAGACCGGCGGACAGTATTTTTATCTGGACGCTACCGGCTATACCGGCTCCTTTGACAAGATTGCTGCGGACCTGCGTACGCAGTATCTGATCGGTTACTATCCGACACTGCACCACGCTACAGATGTGTTTCATCGGATACGAATCACAATTCCCGATGGACCTAAGAATGGTTTCCAGCTCCGGTATCGTTCAGGGTATGATGCAGACAACGTTCCTGATCCTGCGCAGTCGCGCTTTCCATGATCCGCACAGCCTGGATACAACCATCAGTGTCGGGCATGCTTCAGAACTTGTGTCAGTCCTATGAGTCCTTTTCGTCATTTGCGTGCCACTCGCATGCCTCCACCGGGTGAAACCGGCCAGGAAGCACTCTATTTGCGATCCCTCAGCGAACGTCATATCCCGATCACGGTTCTGCTCCGTGATGGAGAAAGCGTCTCCGGCTGGATTGAGTACTTTGACGATGGCATGATTCGTCTGACGCGTGAAAACCTTCCCAATCTCTTCATTTACAAGCAGCAAATCCGCTCCATCACCGAGGCTCCACAGCGGCGTGTACCGCAATCGGTGATCTCTCACCCCGAGGATGTATGACAGAGCTTCTTCCGGAATCCCGGTTGGTTACCTGGCAATGGGTGCCGAAGGCCGCAGGAATTGCCCTTGAGGCAGGCAGGCAGTTACGTGGTTTCTTTGAGCACGGTGTAGCCACCGAGTACAAAGGCGAGGTCGACCTGGTAACCGTAGCCGATCGCACCGTTGAAGCGTTTCTGCGCCAGGCATTGGCAGAGAAGTTTCCAGATCACGGAATCTTTGGCGAAGAGGGAACTCGAGATCGGATGGATTCCGGGTATCGGTGGTATGTGGACCCACTGGATGGGACGACCAATTTTGCTCACGGATTTCCTCACTTCTGTGTTTCCATGGGGCTGGAGCGGCGAGCCCCGGAATTGGTTCGACAGGATGCCGCAATCGGTGCCGAAGCCGAAGGAGAACTTGTGGCTGCGGTGATCTATGATCCGATGCGGGAAGAGCTGTTTGTGGGGGAAAAGGGAAAAGGCGCCTGGCGCAACGGCAGGCCGATGGCGGTATCCAGAACCCGGCATCTTGCCGAATCGCTGGTGGCAACCGGTTTCCCCAGTCGGAAGAGACATGCCAATCCGAACATTCATTTTTATCAGCAGTTCACACTTCGCTCGCATGGAGTGCGGCGTGCTGGCTCTGCGGCTCTGGATCTTGCTTATGTTGCCTGCGGACGACTGGAGGGTTTCTGGGAATTTCAGCTCAATCCCTGGGATACGGCTGCAGGATTTCTGCTGTTGGAGGAGGCTGGTGGCCGGATTACCAGTTTTGATGGCTCCCCGCGGAAGCTGGACAGCCTGGAAGTGCTGGCCAGCAATGGTCTGATTCACGCTGAACTTCTGGAGACCTTTGATCGTCTGTTTGCGGGTCGGGATCTAGACCCGATTCCATCACCGGCAGAGTATGCAAATCGCCGGAAAAGCACGGGCGTTTGAGGCCCATGGCAGCTCCCGTTCGGGATGTGGCATACGCCGAGTATGCGCGTTTTTAACCCATCTGCCTGTTGTGCTACTATTTGGCTGGCAGAACAACTCCACGGAGAGCTTAACCTTATGGCATACGTGATTGCAGAACCCTGTATCGGCACCAAGGACACCGCCTGTGTAGACGCATGTCCGGTCGATTGCATCCACCCCAAAAAAGACGAAGGCCAGCACACTGAGGCTGATCAGCTTTTCATCGACCCCGTCGAATGCATTGACTGTGGCGCATGCGTGCCGGCTTGCCCGGTTTCCGCGATCTTCGCAGCCGATGATCTGCCGGAGAAGTGGGCGCATTTTGCCGAGAAGAATGCCGCACACTACGGTCGATAATACCCGGCACTCGCTGGCAGTAGTTGATTTCTAAGATGGCGCATGGCCCCCACGGGCTGTGCGCTTTTCTTATGCCGGGATGAGCATCCCAGACGGGCACGGATGAGCGGGTGGAGGTGCGGAGTTGCAGATCACAACCGATGCTATTGTGCTTCGCTGCTGGCCGGTGAATGAAGCCGATCTGATCGTTAGTCTGCTGACCCGCGATTACGGCAAACTGAAGGGTGTCGCCAAGGCCGGGTTGAAGAGTCGAAAGCGGTTTGGTGGAGCACTGGAGATGATGAGCGAGGTGCGCGTGACCTTTTTCGAGCGTCCTCGCCAGGAACTGGTGCGCCTGGATCACTTCGATTTGATCCAATCCCCGCTGGGCCGCCCGGTGGACTATGCCCGGATGACGACGTTGAGCTTCTTTGCGGAGGTTGTCGAGGAGGCTTTGCCGGATCGAAGCCCGGAAGAACTGGCCTATCGCCTGCTCTCGGCGGTACTGGAGTACGACCGCGGGGAGCAAATGTGGCTTGCGATTACATATTTTTCGCTATGGATGACGCGCCTGATGGGATGGCTGCCAGATCTGGCAACCTGCTCCCTCTGCCAGCAGCCGCTCCGCCAGAAAGATACATGGTTCGATGCTGTCTCCGATGGCCTGTATTGTGGCGAGCATCGCAAGCCGGTGAGCCTCCTGCTGACCCATCACTCCCTCCAGTTGGCGCAAAGGATAGTACGCACTCCGCTGGCAGAGTTGGCAGGGTTGCCATGGAACATGCAATTTGCCGCGGATCTTCGACGGTTTGCGTTTCAGTCGCTGGAGCGACACCTGGAACGACGACTGCGAACAGCCGAGGTTCTGCGAAGGATGGCCACACAGCGAGCAGCACAGGCATGAGCCTCTTGGCGCTGGGTTAAAATGAAACTCAACTATTCACGCTGATACAAATCAGCAACTCAGCATAATGTGTGTACTTTCAGCTTCACAAAGGTTAGATGTGTCTGGCCAACTGACGAATCCGCTTACCTTCCAGGAACTCCTCTTTCGCTTGCAGACATTCTGGGCCTCCCGTGGATGTGTGCTGCAGCAACCCTATGACGTAGAGGTGGGTGCCGGCACGATGGCTCCGGAGACTTTCCTGCGTGTCCTGGGACCGCGTCGCTATCGAGTGGGATATGCGCAGCCTTCACGTCGCCCGGCGGATGGCCGGTACGGAGAAAATCCCAACCGACTGTTTAAGCATACGCAGTTTCAGCTCATTATGAAGCCGCCACCGGCCGATATTCAGGAGCTGTATCTGGAGTCCCTTACTGCCATCGGGATAGATCTGCGCCGCCATGATTTGAAGTTTGAAGAGGATAACTGGGAGTCGCCCACACTTGGAGCCTGGGGTATCGGCTGGCAGGTGATGCTGGATGGATTGGAGATCACCCAGTTCACGTATTTCCAGCAGTGCGGCGGAATTGATCTGGACCCCATCACAGCGGAAATCACATACGGCCTGGAGCGGATTGCGGCATTTCTGCAGGACGTGGAATCAATCTATGACATCGTCTGGATGCGCGATCCGGTAACTGGAGCGGAGGTTCGCTACGGCGACATTCGACTTGAGGAGGAGCTTCAGTTTTCGGTATATAACTTCGAGTATGCTGACGTGAGCCATCTGTGGGAGCATCTCCGCTTGTACGAGACAGAATGCCAATCCCTGATTGATGGCGCCAGAGTGCTGGAAAACAGCAAGGATCGGATGAAGATCGGTCGATATCCACTGCTGGCCGCGTTTGATCTTTGCCTGAAGTGTTCGCACCTGTTCAACCTTCTGGATGCACGCGGAGCGATTTCTGTTACCGAGCGGGTGGGTGTGATTGCAAGAATTCGAGCACTCGCCGTAGGCGTGGCGCGTGCCTATACCAATCAGCAGACAGCAGCAGGGAAAGAGTAACGTCAATGCCAGATTTTTTGCTTGAGATTGGACTGGAGGAAATTCCCGCGCGCATGATCCTGGCCGCTCAGCAGGAGCTGGCAACGCGCGTGGAGATGCTGCTGCGTGAGGCACGTCTGCTGGAGGACAGCGCGTTGATACGCTCCTACTCCACACCGCGAAGACTCGCCGTGCGCGTGACGGATGTGATCACGCTACAGCCGGACATAGAAGAGGAAATGGTCGGACCCTCCTGGAAGATTGCCTGGCAGCAGGAGTCCTTCAGCCCTGCGGCGGCAGCATTTGCCCGCAAGGCGGGTGTTTCCGTGAGCCAACTGCGCAAGGTCATCACGCCCAAGGGTGAGTATGTCGGGGCGACCGTCCTGCGGAAAGGGGAGTCCGCACAGGCCATTCTGATGGCAGGCCTGACATCCTGCATTGGCGGACTGTATTGGCCGAAGAATATGTACTGGCGAGCAGGGAAGCCGGAACGATTTGTTCGTCCGGTGCGATGGTTGGTCGCATTGCTGGACGAGGAGGTCATTCCATTTTCCTTCGCAGGGTATACCGCAGCAAATCTCAGTTACGGACATCGTATTTTGCACGGACCGGAAGCGGTCACGCTGGCGAATGCCAGCGCATATGAGGATCGTCTGAAGAGCGCCTTCGTACTTGTCAGTCCGGAAGAGCGGCGCCATGGCATTCGGAAGGCTTTGGACCGGGTGACGCGGACGGTTGGCGGAGCCCGCTGGCGGGAAGATGAGGAACTTGTCGAAACGGTGGTGCATCTGACGGAATGGCCAACGGTGCTGCTGGGTACCTTCGAAACCGAGTACCTGAGCCTGCCGCAGGAAGTTCTGGTCACAGTCATGCGGGATCATCAGAAGTACTTTGCACTGGAAGATTCCAATGGTGAGCTTTTTCCGCACTTCCTGACCGTGCTGAATACAGAAGTGGATGCCGAAGGGCAGTCGATCATCCGACATGGCAATGAACGCGTGTTGCGTTCGCGCTTCAAGGATGCCCAGTTCTTCTGGAATGCCGACCAGAAGTCTATGCTCACCGAGCGCGTGGAAATGCTACGCAATGTCACCTTTCAGAAGGATCTGGGTAGTTACCACTGGAAGACGGAACAGAATCTCACCATCGCGGAAACTGTGAGTAAAATTCTGGCTGATCGTGGCAAGGTGTTTGACAAGTCGGCATTGCTGCAAGCTGTTCTGCTTGCAAAGACAGATCTGACAGCAGAACTGGTGAAAGAGTTTACAGAACTACAAGGCATTGTTGGTGGTTTATACGCGCGCACACAAGGCCTGGGCGAAACCGTGGCTCAAGCGATCTATTCCCAGTACATGCCGGCATCGATGGAGGACGCGATTCCGATGACGATCGAGGCTCAGATTCTTGGCCTCGTGGATCGCATCCAGACTATCGCGTCGATGTTCTCGATCGGCAACATTCCCTCCGGCTCGCGTGATCCGTTTGCGCTGCGTCGCGCGGGAAATGCCATCATTCGCATACTGGCTGAGTCTCAGATGCCCTTACGACTGGAGGAGCTGATTGCTGCGGCCGGGCAGGCGCAGGATCATGTGGCACCTTTTCTGCGCGAACGGCTTAGCTTCTATCTACGGGAAACACGTCAGTTTTCGTACGATGTGATTGCCGCTGTGCTGGCCACAGGAGACGGGGATATTCCTGATATATGTGCGCGATGTGAGGCACTAACGACAGTACGCGGCTCAGCGAATTTCATGGCCGTAGCGGCTGCCTATAAACGCATACGAAACATTCTGGATCAGGCCAAAGAGTCCGGGATGGATTGGTCTTCGGAAGAGAAAGCGCTGTTGCGGGAGCCGGAAGAGATAGCGCTTACCGAAGCCGTCAGCCGCCTGAGTGCAGAGAGTGATGTATTACGGCAGAAGCGTGCCTATCAGCAGGCTTTGGAGAGCATTGCCGGAATCGCTCCCGAAGTGGATGCGTTCTTCACTAAGATCATGGTGATGACGACGGAGAGGCCATTGCGCGCTGCGCGATTACAGCTGATTGAAACGCTGCTATCCAGTATCTCCGGGATTGCCGATTTCTCGGAGATTGTCATCGCCTGAAAGTTTGGATCCGAATCGGGCAGCCTGACCCCTCACAGGCTGCTCGATTCCTGCTTGTGCGTGTCGGCCGATCCGTGCGTCAGTTTGCTGCTAGAAATTGATGCACCGCCGTGCTGACTGTATCCGCCTCGCAGTTTGGCGCCAGATGGCCGCAGTCGGAGTGCAGCTCCAGGACCTTGGCATGGATTGCAGGAGCAAATGCAAGTGCCGGTCCGGGATTGACCATGTGATCCTGCTCGGATACTACGGCCAAAACCTTTGCATGCACCTGTTGTGCCGCAGCCTCCAGGTTTCCGCCGTGCGCGATGTCCTGGGAGATCATGGCCTGCAGCTGGTAGATGCGATTGTTCGCATCAAAGCCGTCGGCATTCCAGTTGCCATAACCTGCGTATATGGCAGGGAAGCCATCTCTACTGGTGGTAGCCGCGTAGTGGTGCGGGGTGGTGATGTTCATGTTATGAACGATTTGCACCATGGGGATGGAAGGATTCTGCTGATAGTTGCCCATCTGCCAATTCGGACTGGACAGGATGGCATCCATCTCCGCATGCCAGAGCAGAAGGTCATAGGATGTGAGCCGGGGAGAGCCAACGATGGGTACCGCATCGTCCATAAAATCGGGATGCGCAACCATCCACTCGAAGGTTTGCATGCCTCCCATGGACATGCCCAGCACGGCATGCACATGCCGGATGCCCAGAACCTTTGTAACAAGCGCATATTCACTGGCTACCATATCCTGAATGGTAATGGCGGGAAAGGTCATCCGTGGCTGGCGTTTGCTATTGGATGGAGATGACGAGATGCCGTCCGCAAGCGGATCGATGCCGACAATGTAGTAGCGCGAGGTGTCCAGCAGTTTCCCCGGTCCAACCCATTGGACAAGTTGCGCCGTGGTCCCGGTGAACCACATGGGAACCAGGAGGATGTTGCTGCCGGTGGCATTTTTGTTCCCCCAGGTCCGATATCCCATGCGACAATCGAGAATTTTGTTTCCACTTACGAGCGGAAAATCTCCGAGGGAGGCAAACTGTTGTGCCCCTTCTGCAGCGGTTGCTGCCGACTGTGCCTGAGCTGCGGCTCCGGAAACGGCGAAGACAGAAAGCAGAAGGAGTGTCGGTAAATTTCGAAGCAAAGAACGCATGTGAATGGACATGGGCGAAGTATAGCAACGCATGGTCGGGTTTTTCATCCTGCGCGTTGGATCGACCTGCGGCTAC
Organism: Acidobacteriota bacterium; assembly: GCA_021809235.1. Classification (GTDB taxonomy): domain Bacteria; phylum Acidobacteriota; class Terriglobia; order Terriglobales; family Acidobacteriaceae; genus Acidicapsa. The sequence continues at coordinate 4,148 of JAKBAG010000040.1, read as the reverse complement.
AATGGACGTGGAATGTCTGACACGATTTCGCTGAGTTTGTGGTATCCCCAATTGCGGATAGAGGCGCTGGAGGAAAAGCTCCAGCAGGTGCTGAGCCAGTTTGCGCACCATGGTGGAGAACCCGGTGTGTTTTCCGTGACCGTATGGCCGCTGAACTGGCGGGAAGCTGCATCATTTCAAGAAATCTATGGCGCAGGCGAACATGCTGCTCGGATTGACTATGCCGTGATGCAGGCGCTGGAGCTCTTTCATCCAGACGATGCCTGTGAATTTCAGATTGGCTGGAGTCTGTGGGAAAAGAAGGAAGCTTTGGAGGGGGACGAAGGCTGGGTCCGACATCGCCGTCTGGTACGTGTGATTGCCTATGGGCCGGAGTTTGATGACGGACTCTGGGCGCAGGAAGGGCATATCCGCATCGATTTTGGCGTAGACGAGGCATTTTTGCAGGAAGGAATCCGGCTGGATGAGAAGGCATTGCGCTATATCGAGGAAAATATCCGCCAATTGATTGCTCTTGTGGAGGCGTTGCAGCAGGAAACTGAGCCGTCCTCGCGACTGCTCTGGTCAGAGCTGGGCGATTCCCTGGCGACTCGGCTGCAGCAGCGCTTGAATCCTATCCCCTGAGGAATATCCGGCACCCGACATGAAGCCATTCCTCAGCATCGAGCGTGCGCGCAATATCATCCTGGTGGCTGGTCTGCTGATCTTTCTTGTCGTGGTGGGATTTTTACTCTTCGGACATTGGAAGCGACGGGCGCTGCTGCAGGATCTTCCGCGGAGGCTAGGCGCTGATATTCAGCTTGCTGCCAACCAGTTTGACTATACGCAGACACGCAGGGGAAAAACCCTCTTTCATATTCACGCGGAGAAAGCGGAGCAGACCCGACAAAGCGGGGAAACAGAGCTGCATCAAGTTCAAATTGAATTTTTCAATCCCAGTGGCGCGCCTGAAGATACGATTCGCGGAGATGAGTTTTCCTACAATCAGACACAAGGGCGCGCGGTTGCCAAAGGAGTGGTCGAGATACTTGTCCGTCGCCCTTCGCAGGCGAACTCTGAAGAACAGGCGCAAAACTCCCAAATCCAAATTCGTACCAGTGGCCTGATCTTTGATCAGAAAAGCGAGATTGCGACAACCAGTCAGCATCTGGACTTTCAGCTTCCGCAGGGGAGCGGCACGGCGATGGGAGCCACGTACGATGCCATACACGGAAAGCTGATTCTTAACTCCGATGTCCATATACAGATTCAGCAGCAAGGTCAGCCTATCTCTGTGCAGGCCGATCATGCCGAGATGGATAAAGCGGCCCTGTCTGCGGTCCTGAGCCAAATGCAGATGCACTATCCGGCTGGCTCTGCCGAGGCTGACCACGCAAATCTGCAATTTCGGACAGACGGCTCCGTTCTCTCTTTGCATGCCGCTGATCGCGTCCATTTACATTCCCTTCAGGGTGCCGATGCGCGATCGGAAATTGCCGATTTTCAGTTCAATACCCGAAGCCAGCCTACGCTTGGAGTCCTGTCCGGCGGAACACATTTTCAGCTCGTGCAGGATAACCGAAAGGTAACAGGATCCTCGACGCAGGCAGATTTGCACTTTGATAATTCTGGGGTATTGCGTAGCGTGCAGTTGCTGGATGGTGCGCGCATGGAGGAGGAACAGAACTCTGTTCCTGCACATGGACAGGCTATGCAACTTTTCCGGTCATGGCGCTCGCAGACGGCCAAACTGGAGTTTGCCTCACTGCCGACGGCCAATGCATCCGCAAAAACAAGCAGGCAGCTACAACTGCGTGAGATGGATGGAGATGGCAGCGTTGCGATCAACTCCTCGACGATGATCACTGGTCAGCTTCCACAAAGCTCCAGGATGCATGCCGACCACGTGAAGGCCATGTTTACTGCGGATGGGGACCTGTCCGAGCTACTTGGAACAGGGCATTCAGGCTTTGAACAGCAGACAGGCAATGCCAAATTCTGGAAGAACCGCTGGAGTAGCCAATCCGATACGTTGGATGTGCAGATGCTGATCATGCACTCCAGACATGGGGTGGTTTCTTCCCGGGATCGCATCCGCAGAGATTCGGCAAGTGATCAGATTCAAAGTATCCTCCAGACGGGCAATGTCATCCTCCATGCGGAGCAGCAGGATCCGAAATCGAGTGCGGCAATCCAGTCAGTTCAGGCAACAGCCACTCGCTCCGTCTATGATGGCACTTCAGGATTGCTGCATCTGCTGGGATCATCGCAGCAAAGACCGCAGATTCAAGGCAGTGGTTTCAGGATTACTGCCAGCAAAATTGATCTGAATCGCACGAGTCAGGATGTTTCCGCAGAGGATGCTGTGAGCGCGACCTGGGCCGCCGACGATTCCGCACCCGAACGTTCGAACGGATCCCGCTCCGCGGTTCACGTCCAGGCTCAACACGCCGACTGGAAGAACAGTTCGCAGGAAATGACCTTTCTGGGCGATGCTCAGCACTCTGCGCATCTGTGGCAAGATGCAAGCTCTGTAACGGCCCCCCGAATCCGCCTGAATCGGATGCGGCAGACGCTCGACGCCGATACGTCTCAGGCTCAGAATCCGGTGGTGACTGTGTTGGCAGAGAGTCCTCGCTCATCCAGAGCAGGAGCTACCGGGGCGGAGCAGGGAAGGGGTATGGTGGCAAGGATTCTGCGCTTGACCAGCGGTCGATTGCATGAGTCCTACGCGCAATCGCTTGCGAACTTTACGGCAGAGCCACTGCGGCAGGTTTTCGTGACCATCCCTACCATGGATGGACTGGCGTGGGTGCAATCCAATCATGTATTTGTGCAAATGCATCCGGGACAGTCTTCCGCTGCAGGGGCACAGAGTACGCCATTGACTGCGGTAGATCGGATGGAGTGTCGCGGAGATGTGCAGCTGCAAATGCCAGGCAGAACCGGAAAGGGCGCATCCCTTGTTTACACCAGCGGAGATGCAACGGCAGTGTTGCGTGGAGGAGATGGCAGGAGCCCCAGCCTAACTGATGACCAGCGGGGAACCATTTCCGGACGAGAGATTCAGCTGCGGCTGACGGATGATCGGGTTCGGATTCTGGATGCGTCCGGCGTGACCCATACCCGCACCTACGAACACCGTTAAGCTGTATGCTGAGGTACCAGAGGCGCATTCGCAAATCATGCAAACCCTGACAACAGACAAAATTGCAAAAAGCTACGGTGGCCGTCAGGTCGTTCGCGACGTCAGCGTCCATATTTCCCGAGGAGAAGTGGTGGGACTGCTGGGGCCTAATGGTGCCGGCAAAACGACCAGTTTCTACATGATTGTCGGGCTGGTACAGCCGGATTCCGGCAAAGTCATGGTAGATCTCGATGAGATTACAAAGGTGCCCATGTATCTGCGTGCACGAAACCATGGCATCAGCTATTTACCACAGGAACCGTCGGTTTTTCGCAAACTTACGGTCGAGGAGAATATTCTCGCAGTGCTGGAAAATCAGCCAATCTCGGATCGCGAGCGGAAGTCCCGCACCGATCGCCTGATCCAGCAACTGAACCTCCGGCATATTCGTTCTACGCGAGGTTATGCTCTGTCTGGCGGTGAACGGCGCAGGGTGGAGATTGCTCGATGTCTCTGTATCCAGCCTAGTTTTTTGCTGCTCGATGAGCCGTTCAGCGGCATCGATCCGATCGCAGTGTTGGATCTGCAGAAGATCATTTTTGATCTGAAGAGCAGTGGAATTGGTATTCTGATCACGGATCACAATGTACGCGAAACACTGTCAGTAACGGACCGCGCCTATATTATTGCGGAAGGGCAGATCTTCCGTACCGGAACCCCTCGGGAGCTGGGCACAGATCCGGATGTGCGCCGGATTTATCTTGGGGAAGGCTTTTCGCTGAATTAATTTCCCCCCCATACAATTCCAAGGATTGCACTCCGTGCTATGGGTCATTCTGGAACAGGTTGACAGGAATTGTCGGAATATCCCTGATCCGTCACAAACTCAGATTTACACTGGATTCAGGTCCCGCACATGCCACTGCTGCAACCTCGACTCAATCTGAAGGTCTCCCAGCGCCAGATACTCACGCCTGGGCTGATGCAGATGGTCAGTGTGCTTGCGCTGAACAAGCTGGAACTGGCAGAGATGATTCAAAAT
>JAKBAG010000039.1 GCA_021809235.1 Acidobacteriota bacterium | reverse complement strand
GTGTCCATGTCGGTGCAGAGTCCATGGGGCACTTTGTGGTGACACGTGGGCCAAGATTTGCCTGGAGGCTGGCGGTCGCCCGCAGTCAGGCCTGATAAGTCCAGGCCTGATGAACGACGACAATCCCCCGGCTACCGACGGGTTGGATGAAGACTGGCCAGCGCGGGGTAGAGTTTGCGCCAGGCTGCGTAGCCGGTGCGGTAGGCGGTGATCTCGGTCGGGGCGGGTGTGATGCGTTCGGCTACGGTGATGGCTGCGTTGCAGGCTTCGTCGAGTGTGGCCCAGTGCCCGGCTCCGACGCCGGCCATGAGTGCGCAGCCGAAGGCGCCGCCTTCTTCGGCGGTGAGGATTTCGACGGCCTGACCGTAAACTCCGGCCTGAATCCTGCGCCAGAGCGGACCGCGTGCGCCGCCACCGCCGAGGCGAATGGCGGTGACCGGGATACCGAGTTCGGCGAAGAGCGTAAACGTGTCCTGAAGCGAGTAGGCAACGCCCTCCAGCACGGCGCGCGTGAAGTGGGCAGCCGTGTGGCTGGAGTGGATTCCAGCAAAGGCGGCGCGGACCTCCGGGTCAAGATGCGGAGTACGCTCCCCGAGCAGGTAGGGAGCCCACATCAGCCCATCACTGCAGGCGGCAATGGCACTGGCCGCGGCGGTGAGCGCATCATAATCCTGGCCGGCAAAGAAGGTTTCGCGCAGCCAGCGAAAGCTGAGCCCAGCCGATTGCGTGACGCCCATGACATGCCACCGGCCGGGTACGGCGTGGCAGAAGGTGTGCAGCCGGCCTTTGGGATCGCGAATCGGGCTGGCCGTAGCCGCAAAGACCACGCCGGAGGTTCCGATGGTGGCCGACACGGAACCGGGAGCCAGAATACCCATGCCCACGGCGCCTGCGCCCTGATCTCCAGCGCCGGCCACAACAGGAGTTCCGGCTGTGAGCCCGGTGACGGCAGCGGCATCAGGACTGATGGTGGCGCATACATCCGTGGATTCAAACACGGGCGGCAGCCATGCCATGGGAATGCCAGCTGCTGCAGCCACCTCAGCGGACCAGCGCCGGTGGGTCACATCGAGCAGAAGGGTCCCGCTTGCTTCCTGTACATCGATCGCGTAGCTGCCTGTCAGGCGGAAGCGGACATAATCCTTGGGGCAGAGAACGTGAGCAGTTTGGGCAAAGATCTCCGGCTCGTGGGTTTTCACCCAAAGCAGTTTGGTGAGGGTAAAGTTCGGCAGGGCAGGATTGCAGGTGAGCTCGATCAGCCGCTCGTAGCCAATCTGTTCATGGAGCCAGTCGCACTCGGGTTGGGTCCGTGTATCGCACCAGATGAGCGAGGGTCGCAGGACATTTCCGGCTGCATCCAGGAGCACGGCTCCGTGCATTTGCCCTGTGAGTCCAATGCCTCCGATGGGTTGGATCGGTGTGGGAGCAGCCGCAAGGGTGGCACGGATGGCTTCCACCGCAGCCCGCCACCAGTCTTCCGGGTCCTGTTCAGCCCATCCTGGCTGTGGCGTGCGAAACGGCGCATGTTCTGCCGAGGCAGAACTTACGATGGCGCCGTCTTCATTGACCAGCACCGCGCGCGTGCCGCCGGTGCCAATATCCATGCCAAGAAACCACATTGCTCACCTCGAAGAGAGACAGGGTGTAAATCGGTTTTCTGTGCGAAAAAATCCGATGCAGTGTGAGGATAGCAGTCGAGGCTGTGCAGGGCAAGGATTCGGTCAGCTCAAGCAGCATTGTGGACAAGAAATGCGGACAGCGGGTAAGCGCTGTCCGCATCGGTGGCCACAGTGTTTGCAGCAGAGCCGCGGAACATCAGTCCATCGGACTGCCGTTGGGATGGTAGACGTAGACTTGCTCCGGGGCAGTGGCTTTGGCGTCTTTGGCTTCCAGATGGAAGCGCATGGAGAGCATAGAGTCCTTGCCACTGTAAGGGGCCTTGAAGGTCATCTCATACTGGTTGCGAAGCCGCTGGTTCAGATCCTTCAGAAACGGCTGAAATGCGACCGGATTCCCGAAGCCCTGCCAATAGGAGTATCCGCCAGTAGCGCTGGAGACTTCCATAAGGAGATTCTGGCCGCCATTGCCCACATAGGATCTGCTGCCGGGATCACCGCGCCCATGCCAGTAGAGGGTGTAGACCACGAGCCTTGCCTTAGTAGCATCTTGAATGGCTGTCTGCACATAGGGATCCTCCGGATCGAAGCGCCGCTCATAATCATCGATGCCATCGGTAATCATGAGTACCTCACGCTGCGCCTTCATATCCGACGAAGGCCAGTGTTTGGCCAGTTCCGAGAGGCAGAAATAGGGGCTGCCATTCGAGTATGCCGGTCCACTGGTGATACGCAGGCTCTTGATGACGGCATCCCGGTTATGGGTCAGTGGCGTGGCCATCTGGACCGATCCGTAGTTCATGTAACCCAGGGCTACGCGAGTGTTGGGGGGAAGTTCGCGTACAAACTGTTGAATGTCCCCGAATTGAATCGCCAGGCTGGCTCGTGCCGTGTCATCAATCAAAATCACGAACTCAATCCGTGCATTGGAGGACTGCGAAGCGACCATCGAGGTGACCTCAGCGGGCTTTCCGTTCACTGAAACCTTGATATCCGACGGAGAAACTGTGGGAGCAGGCGCCTTGTCGCGCTTGGAAAGTACTGTGATGACTGCCCGGCCTTCGGTGCTGTTCGTGTCCTGAGCCTGGAGGACTGTGCCTGCAGCCAAAGCCAATCCAAGCAGGGGTAGAAACAGATATTTGGCATTCATGGTCTTGCTTCCTTTCTGCGATGCGTCGGCTGGATCGAGCACGAACCCAGCTTCAGAGCCGGTATCCTGCTGGTCCGGAATGAGTAAAACTCATATCCGTTGGCCGACAAGTGCATCTTGCGTCCCTCCATGGACGCATCCATGGAGTAAGACGCATCTAGCAAAAGATTGAACCCGGATTTTGCGAAAAAGTCTTCATGCAGTGAAACTCTAGCATTGATTCCTCGATTTCTGTGCTTTGCCGCAGATCCAGCAAAGCATTTTTCTGCAGGAATGTGATCGGGGACACAGGCGCTCCGTGCGATCGTGGGTGGATGATACAAGGAGGGTGGAGTTTGAATCCAACCGAATGGATGGAGGGAATGGAATGAGCGATCTGGCTACGCTTGCTGAGTCCGTCACGGTAGACCCGCTGGTGGAGCATCCACAGGACTATCATGTGTTTCACAAATTTCTGGATCGTTGCCGTGAGATTCCCGCGCTGACGACGGCGGTCTGCTGGCCGCTGTCGGAAGTGGCACTGGGTGGCGCGCTGGAAGCTGCCGGGGCTGGATTGATTCAGCCAATTCTTGTCGGCGACGGAGCAGAGATGCGTAGACTGGCCTCACGAATGGGGGTCAGCATTGCGGGACTGCCTGTGCTGGAGGCTGCCACGGAGGCAGCGGCAGCGCAGGCCAGCGTGGATCTGTGCCGCAGCGGCAAGGCGCAGGCAATGATGAAAGGAAGCCTGCACACCGACGAGCTGATGCGCGTGGCGATGGCGCGCGATACAGGACTGAGGACCAGCAAGCGGATCAGCCATGTGTTTGTGATGGATACGCCGGCCTATGACCGCACGCTGCTCATTACCGATGCCGCGATCAACATTGAGCCGGAGCTGGAAGACAAGGTGCATATCGTGCAGAATGCCATTGACCTTGCGCATGCGCTGGGAATTCCCGAGCCCAAGGTCGCGTTGCTCTCTGCGGTGGAAACGGTGAACCCCAAGATTGCATCCACGCTGGATGCTGCAGCCTTGTGCAAAATGGCAGATCGCAAGCAGATCGTGGGTGCAGTGCTGGATGGCCCACTGGCTTTTGATACGGCCGTGAGCGAGAAGGCAGCGGAGATCAAGGGGCTGAAGTCGCCGGTTGCCGGAAAGGCCGATATTCTCGTTGTTCCGGACCTGGAATCCGGAAATATGCTGGCCAAGCAACTGGAGTATCTGGGTGGAGCGCAGCTGGCCGGCATCGTGCTGGGAGCCCGTGTTCCGGTGATTCTGACCAGCCGCGCCGATTCCGCAGCAACGCGACTGACCTCCTGTGCCGTGGCAGCGCTGCTGGAGCAGGCGCAAAAGGCTGCACAAAACCAGAGCTGAAGCGGAATTCCTGCTGCGTTCGATTGGATGCTTCCCAGCGATGTGCCGGAGAGACTTATTCAAATGGAAATGCCCACCCGCGGCAAGGTGTCCGCAGGCGGGCATGGTATTCGCTTGGATTACTTCGCGCTGATCGCTGTGACAGAGGCCTCCAGTGGAGTGGACTCCGAGGAGTCTCCCACATGGATCAGGAACTTTGCTGCATCCATCTTCCAGGCGTGGGTGGTCACATCCCAGTAGGAGAATGCGCGACGGTTCAGCGTGAGCGAAACGTGCTGGGTTGCTCCGGGAGCCAGGCGTACCTTGAGGAAGCCCTTGAGCTCGCGTTCCGGCCTTTCCACTGGCGCATGGGGCTCGGAGACGTAGAGTTGAGCGACATCGGCACCGGACAAATTGCCCGTATTGGTGACATCAAAGCTGACGGTGACATCCTCTCCCGTGCGGAAGGTGGGCGTAACCTGCAGATGCGAAAAGGCAAAGGTTGTGTAGCTGAGACCGTATCCAAACGGATACAGGGGATGACGTCCGGTGGTGGTCCAGTAGCGGTAACCTACCATCAGCTTTTCGTTGTAATGCACGTGCAGCAGCCCGTCTGCTTCCCGCTTGGCGTAGTAGTTGGGATACGTGGGGTCCTCTTCCAATGTGCGATCAAAGGTTACGGGAAGCTTGCCTTCGGGATTGATTTTGCCCAGCAGAGCCTGTGCAATGGCCGTGCCGCCTTCCTGCCCGGAGTAGTAGCTTTGCAGAAATGCCGGGACTGAACTGAGCCAGCTACGCGTGTCCACCGCGCCACCGGCTGTCAACACTACGGCAGTCTTCGGGTTGCTGGTTGCAACGGCGTGAATCAGCGCATCCTGCCCCCAGGGAAGCGTAAAGCTGCGATCATAGCCTTCGCTTTCGGTCACGTCATTGAAGCCGACGGAAAGCACAACCGCATCCGCATGGGCCGCCAGACGGAGCGTGTCGGCTGGAATGAGGCTGGCAATGGCGCGCAGGCCCAGGGCAAGCCGTATGCCGGGAGCCCGCGGAATGTAATTCGCCACAATGTGGATCGGCGTTCCGGCCGTGAGATGCAGGGTGGTCGAAAGCGGATACTGCCCTTCACGGTGCGGCTGTTCCAGCACCTGCCTGCCATCCACGTTCACCGTGTAGGAGTCCTCGCCGGATGCGCCAGCCAGGAGCAGATAATCCCCGCTGGTGGCCGGGGTGTAGGTGGCCGAGTAGCGGAGTCCGCGCGGATGGGGATCGACGACATCCCACATGGCCGGCTTCAGATCATTGACGATCGTCTGATGCGTGGTGGAGGACGGCTCACCCGTAAAGGTGTGATTGTCAAAGTGCTCTACGGCGACGGGAGCGTCAAAGTGCGTGGAATTGAAGATCTCCTGCTCGCTGGGAAGGCCGCGTGCGTAAAGAACATGGATCCCTTCCTTGCCGGCAAGATTGGCCAGCCCGGTCAGAATGCTGACTGGATCAAAGGCCGTCGCCTGCGATGAGCCGCCGCCGCCGGGTACCGCAGGATAGGCGTCGGGGCCGATGACGGCAATGGTCTTCACGTGGGAGGGTTCGAGCGGCAGGAAATGATGCTCGTTCTTGAGCAGTGTCAGGCTTTCCTGCGCACCCTGGAGGGCGATGGCACGGTCGGCAACGGAGTAAAGCGGAAGGGAATCCACCTGCTGTGGGCGGGCGTTGGGGCCAATCCAGCCGTAGCGCAGTGCAACGCGGAATAGCCGCATGAGTTTGTCGTTGATGGTGGATTCGCTGATCTTGCCCGATCGCACGGCCGGCAGCAGCGTCTGCTCGTTCATAAACTTGGCCGAGGGCATCTCCAGGTCCAGTCCGTTGTTGGCTGCGGCTACACCATCATAGGTTGCATCCCAGTCCGACATCAGCAGTCCCTGAAATCCCCATTCCTGCTTCAGGAGGCGAATATTCAGGTCATGGTTCTGGGTTGCGTGCACGCCATGGAGCATGTTGTAGGAATCCATGACGGCAGTGACATGAGCGGTCTTGACAGCAGCTTCAAAGGGAGGCAGATAAAGCTCCCGGAAGGTGCGCTCATCGATGTCGGAGCTGACATTGTGGCGGTCATATTCCTGATTGTTGCCGGCAAAGTGCTTGACCGTGGCGCTGACTCCCTGAGACTGCACTCCTTCGATATAGGAAACCGCCATCTGGGCGTTGAGAAAGGGGTCTTCCGAGAGATATTCGAAGTTGCGTCCGTTGACTGGAGTACGCGAGATGTTGACGCCGGGAGCGAGCAGGAAATCTACCCCACGGGCGCGGGCATCCCGGCCCAATCCTTCGCCAACTTTCCGGGCTACCGCTGGATCCCACGTTGCCGCCAGAGCCGCGCCTCCGGCATAGGCTGTGGTTGGCCCCCAGGAGCGGACGCCCAGGGGGCCATCCGACATCTTCAGACGCGGAAAGTTGATGGAAGGCATGGCGTGGGTGAACATGCCATCCACGCCGCCGAGCAGGTGAATTTTCTGTTCCAGAGTCAGCTTGCTGACCATGGTTCGGGCCTGTTGCTCGATGGCGGGCGAATCCGGTGCCGGCCCCCAAGTGGATGTGGGGGCCTGGGCCTGGGCCGTTGCCAGGCAGAGCAGGACTCCCGAGGTGATTGCGGCTGCGAAACGCGTTGCGCGCAGAGTGCTGCCTAGTGGTAAGCAAGGACGAAACATGATTTTCATAGCGTGTGCAGAGTACACGCGGCAGACATGCAATGGCAAGAGGAAAACAAACGATTGTTATTTGGCATGAAGGGTGCATGCGAACCAGGACGTCATGGGAAACATGACAGAAATGTCTATTTTTTACGAAGGAAAACTCGCAGTATACTGACATTTCCCTGTGGGGTGTAGCACTTCCCTGTGTGTTCGAGGTCACAACGATGACACCATTCAAGCAGATGCATACTCAATCCGAAGACTGCGTTCATTGTGAACATCGGCACGTACGTTTGTTCTGCAATCTGCCACAGGAGGCATTGGAAGAGTTTGACCGAATGGGAGTGCAGGTCAGCCATGCTCCAGGAGCCAAGCTCTTTGCCGAAGGGGATGTGGCACGCAACGTCTTCGTTCTGTGCAGTGGACAGGTGAAGCTTTCCACGACCTCCCGTGATGGGCGCACGATGATCCTGAAGATTGCCGTTCCCGGCGATCTCCTGGGGTTGAACGCTGCGCTTGCTGGTACACCCCATGAGGTGACGGCGGAGACGATCGAGCCTTGTACGATCAAAACCATTCGTCGGGAGCAGTTTGTGGATCTGCTGCAGAGCCATGGGGCTGCAAGCATGAAGGCGGCGCAGTCCCTTTCGCTGGAATACGGAGCAGTCTTCCGCGATGCCCGGCGGTTGGCTTTGTCGACCACGGCAGGGGGAAGGTTGGCGCAGTTGTTGCTGGAGTGGGCACGGGCATCGCGCTGCGGCGAAAGCGAGATGAAGTTCACTATGGCGCTGACGCATGAAGAGATAGCGAACATGGCCGGGACGTCGCGCGAGACTGTGACGCGATTGCTGAATCAGTTCCGCCGCCAGCAGTGGATTCGTATCCACGGATCGCGGGTGACCATCCTGAATGAAGTGGAACTGGACAAGCTGACAGCCTGAGTTGTTTCAGTCCTGTACGCAGTGGTCGAACTGTTCAAGAGTCAGGGAAAACAGGCGATGAACAGGGGGATGCGGGTTGTAATTCCCCGGACCACAACCTGCCGCGAGGCCAATACGCGTGCCCATCACTGAATCGCAAATCGAACAGGCAAACTCGCAATTCTGGGGTCAGATGCTGGGCGTGGAGATGCGCCTGGTGGCCCAGGAGGCAGCTGGCTGGATGGAGGATGCCCATATTGCCGGCTGGTGTCAGCTTTCTGGTGCATGGAGTGGGCGCATTGAAGTGCGCATGACACGCGGGCTGGCGGCTATGGCCACGCAGACGATGCTTGCCGTTCCGGAGGACTCTGTGCAGGAGTCTGATGTGATGGATGCGGTGAAGGAGATCGCCAACATGATTGCCGGAACCATCAAGTCCACCCTGCCGCGCCCTTGTTCCATGACAGTCCCCGAAGCAATCGTGGAGACGGCACTGCCGGTGTGTGTGGAGAGTGCAGCATGCAGCGCACAATTTCATCATGATGCAGGGCAGCTGATGGTACGCCTTGTGGAGCGTAACGGCGTAGGCTAATCGGTTGACAGCGCAGGATAACGGCGCAGAATAAGCCGGGGCATTCGCTCAAATAACTTCGGAATGCCCCTGCCGGAGTAGCAATCAGGAGAGATGGCTGAATGGAGTGCGGCGGAGTCGTGGGTGAAGTGGTGCCGGTTCGAGGTCGGCTGTATCGGTGGGCATGACCTCCAGGAAGGCTTTCCGGAACGCAGCCATTTCGCTGTCCGTGCCGACGGTGATGCGCACAGAATCCGGCCATGCCGGCCAGACGCGACCGATGTAGATTTCCTTTTGGGCCAGGGCTGCCTGAACTTGTCCTCCGGGACGGCGTACGTTGAGCATGAAGCAGTTGCTCACCGAGGGAGTGACGGCATAGCCATGGCTGCGCAGGAAGCCTATATTTTCCTCGCGGAGTGAGGCCATGATCTTTCGCCGCGAGGGAACAAGCTCGGAATCGAGCAGGCTGGCTTTGGCTGCAGCCACTGCGGTGATGGGCAGGGGATTCTGTCCGCCGAGTGGAGTGACTTTCTGGAGCAGATCCGGGCGCCCGATCAGGAATCCCATGCGAATTCCGGCCATTCCATAGAGCTTGGAGAAGGTTCGCAGAACGAGGACATTCTTTCCCTGCTTGACCAGCCCGATGCAGGAAGGCATTTCCGTGAAGTGTATATACGCCTCGTCCACCAGCGCGACGCTGCCATTCGGAAGCTGGTCGATGGTTTCTTCGATCTCTGCGAAAGGGGTGGTCGTTCCGGTGGGGTTGTTGGGATTGCAGATGTAGATTACCCCGGGTGTTTTGGAGGCCATACGCATGGCCTTCATGTCATGCGTTGCTGCCCCCTTGGGGTCGGCCAAAGGTACCTTCAGGATGGGGGCCTGGGCTGCCTGCGCGGCCCAGGTAGGAGCCTCGTACGTGGGATCGGCTACGACGAGTGGACGGATGGGCGAACAAAATGCAAGCACCGTCAGGTGCAGTGGCTCACTGGAGCCGGCGTACGCAACCACCATTTCTGGATCGAGACCTTGCTGATGGGCAAACAGCTCGGAAAGCCCAGCTTCCTTGTCGAAGAGATAGCGACCACCCTTGGGTATCATGGCTGCAATGGCCTGACGTGCTCCTTCCGAAGGCCCCATGGGGTTTTCGTTGGCATCGATGTGAATGCCCTGGTCCGAGGGGGCAAACTTCGGGATGGCGGCATGGGCCAGGTAGGACTCGGATACAAACGGGAGTCCGGCAAGCGCAGAGGAGGCGGCAGCAGCGCGCAGGAAGTTGCGGCGGGAGAGACTGCCAGAGAGGGAAGTGTTTGCGGAGCGGAATGGCATGGCAGGATTCCTTTTGGGTAGAGAGTTGGGAAGGTGACCGAAGAGGAACAATTCGCTTGCAGGCGGACAAGCGCATTCCATGCCTCAACTTAGCCTTGAAACGGCTGGAATACAAGGGAAAAATCGGGATAGGGCCGGGATGGGTGCGGGATCAAGCCGGGGAAGATGCAATACGGCCGAGAGTGAATGCAGGGATATAGGAAGAAAAACTTGACAACTATACAACTAAACCAATTTACTGATTGGACGTGAGGCTTGTGTCCGCTGTCGAAAGCAGCCGGGATATGCGAGCTTGAGGTTATGATGCTGCCATGTTGACCGCACCTGTACTTTCCTTGGGCAATTCCCTGCCTGCTGCCACGGCTGTGGCGCTCACCACGACTTCCCTCGCTCGTCTGGGCGGGTTGGATATTGCCGTCATCGTCGTCTATTTCGCAATGGTGATGTGGATTGGCTATTACCTGAAGAGTCGCGCTAACACAAGCGAAGAATTCTTCATGGCCGGTCGTGAAATGACCGCCTGGATCGCCGGATTGAGTTTTGTTTCTGCAAATCTGGGATCGCTGGAATTGATGGGCTGGGCCGGTTCCGCTTATCAATACGGAATTCTGGCCGCGCACTGGTACTGGATAGGTGCCATCCCGGCAATGCTGTTTCTCGGCATTGTGATGATGCCGTTCTACTACGTCTCCAAGACGCATTCTGTCCCTGGCTATCTGAAGCTGCGCTTTGGGCAGGGTTCCAGCACCGTGGCTGCTGTTTCGTTTGCATTCATGACGATCCTGATGAGCGGCGTGAACATGTTCTCCATGGCACTGGTGATGAAGGTGGTGCTGGGCTGGAATATCACGTTCAGTATCGTAGTTTCCTCTCTGGCCGTTGCTGCCTATGTGGCACTGGGAGGGCTCCGTTCGGCCATCTTCAATGAAGTGCTGCAGTTTGTGCTTATCTGGGGCGGCGCGCTGCTGGTGCCGATCCTGGGCATGATTGACGCCGGTGGTTGGACGGGGCTGAAGAATCGGATCCTGACCAATTTTCAGGGGCAGGATTATCTGCATCTCTGGCGCGGTCTGGGTCACTTCCATGACAACCCGATGGGTGTGCACTGGACGGGCATAATTTTTGGTCTGGGCTTTGCCATCAGCTTCGGCTACTGGACGACAGACTTCCTGGTGGTGCAGCGTGTGCTGGCCGCCAACAGCCTGCGCTCGGCGCGCATGGCACCGGTGATCGGATCGTTCTTCAAGATGGCAGTTCCGTTCATTGTCATTCTTCCTGGCATTCTGGGCCTGGTCGTGCTGCATAATCCCGATGGCAGCCTGATGCATCTGGTGGGCGAGAACATTGTCAGTGCACATCCAGGGGCCGGTTTGCACAGCTATAACGAGGTGTTGCCGTTGATGCTGGTGCGCTACTGCGGACCGGGACTACTGGGCTTGGGAATTACGGCACTGATTGCCGGTTTCATGAGCGGCATGGCAGGTAACGTGAGCGCCTTTGCTGCGGTATGGACCTATGACATCTATCAGCCGATGCTGCGGCGCAATGCGCGCGATGAGCACTATGTCGCGGTTGGACGATGGGCAACGGTTCTGGGCGTGGTCATCTCGATTGGCGCGGCATATCTGGTGATGAACGCGCAGGGCATTATGGACTATGTGCAGGCTCTCTTCAGCTTCTTTATCGCGCCGTTGCTCGGCGCCATTCTGATGGGGATGTTCTGGAAGCGAGCCACGCGCGAAGGTGGCTTCTGGGGATTGCTGATTGGAACCGTTACCTCGGTCTCGCTGTGGGCATGGGTTCACTTCGATCCTTCTGCGCTGCGCTACGTGGCTCTTTCTCCGGATGCCAAGGATATGGCCGAGAATATGTATCGTGCTCTGTGGAGCCTGAGCATCACCGTGATCATTACCTTTGTGGTGAGTCTGTTTACCCGCCCGCGGAATGTGGACGAACTGAATGGGCTCGTGTACGGTGCGACAGCCTTGCCGGCGGAAGATCCGGTTGCGTTTTACAAGAGTGAGCTTTTCTGGGCTGCCATTGCAGTGGTGGTGTTTGTGGCTCTGAATGTGATGTTCTGGTAGAGGTGAAGAGATGGAAGGATCGCGGGAGATACCGATCTGGTTTTTTATCGGAGTACTGTTATCGATCTACGGCGTGATGATCTTCGGCTACGGGCTCTGGGAGCTCATCACCGGACATCTTGCGCACGTGGTGCTGGCTCGGTTGCATGCCCCTGTCTGGTGGGGAGCGATTATGCTGGTTCTCGGTCTGTTCTATACTTTGCGATTTCGACCGGGTCGCTGACGGTCAGGGATCGTATGCTTGAAGTGCAACTCGATCCAGGGAGTGCGGGCGCTTCATTTAAGAAGTGAGTGATCCAAATCGGAGATGCAGGGCAGTGTCTGGCGCAGGCGCGAATGCCAGTTTCCGTTGAAAAGAACAAAACATAACATGGGAGTGACTGAGATGGCAGCGCAAAGGCAGTTGACGTACGGTGTGGTGGTGGGCAATCGGGGCTTTTTCCCGGATCAGCTGGCAAAGTCCGGCCGCGAGGAGATGATTCAGGCAATCACGGCCAGTGGTGCCAAGGCGATTGTGCTCACCGCAGAGGAATCCAAGTTTGGAGCAGTGGAGACATTTGCCGAGGCTCAGCGTTGCGCGGAGTTGTTCAAGAAGCATGCTGCCGAGATTGACGGGATTGTGGTTACGCTGCCCAACTTTGGCGATGAACGAGGCGTGGCTGATGCCATCCGTCTGGCTGGTTTGCAGGTACCCGTTCTGGTGCAGGCCACGCCGGATCGCAGCGATGCTATGACGATTGCGACCCGCAGGGACAGCTTCTGCGGCAAGATGAGCGTCTGCAACAACCTGATGCAGTACGGGATTCCGTACTCGCTGACGACGCTGCACACGGAGGCTCCCCAGTCGGCGGAGTTCAAGGCGGACCTGGAGTGGTTTGGTCAGGTTTGCCGAGTGGTGCGCGGATTGAAGAATCTGCGTATCGGTGCCATTGGCGCACGTCCTTCGGCCTTCAATACGGTCCGCTACTCGGAGCGCATCCTGGAGACGCATGGGATTTCCGTGGAGCCGATTGATCTGTCGGAGATCATGGGACGTATTGAGCGCATGAAGGACAGTGACGACCTGGCACAGGCCAAGCTGGCTGCGATCAAGGGATATGTCAGCACCTCGGGAATTCCCGAAGCGGCTCTGCTCAAGATGGCCAAGCTGGGCGCTGTGATTGATGTATGGATGAAGCAGACCGCGGTGACCGTGAGTGCGGTTCAGTGCTGGACTTCGCTCGAGGAGTACTTCGGCGTGGTTCCCTGCACCATCATGAGCATGATGTCCAATGACCTGATCCCCTCCGCATGTGAGGTAGATGTTCCTGGTACGCTGAGCATGCACATGCTGGCGCTGGCATCCGGGACGCCTTCGGCTCTGCTGGACTGGAACAACAACTACGGCGGCGATCCGAACAAGTGTGTCTGTTTCCATTGCTCCAACCTGCCGAAACACTTTTTCAAGGAAGTCAAGATGGACTTCCAGGAGATCATTGCCGGAACGGTTGGTAAGGAAAACACCTTCGGAACCTGCGTGGGCCGAGTAAAGAGCGGAGCCATGAGCTATGCCCGGTTCTCGACGGATGATCGTCGCGGGGTGATTCGCGGCTATGTTGGTCCGGGACAGTTCACCGACGATCCACTGACCACCTTTGGAGGCGCCGGAGTGGCTGAGATTCCTGAGCTGCAGAAGCTTCTGCGCTATATCTGCCGCGAAGGATTCGAGCATCATGTGGCAGCGAACTTCAGCGATGTTTCCCGTTCCCTGCATGAGGCTGCTGTGCGCTACCTGGGCTTCGAGAGCCACTATCACCCGGCATTGGAAGACTAGAGCCAGTCCACCAGAACCGACGACATGAGGTGCCATGGGCATTGCTAAGGATTTGACTGTGGACGGAGCGGTGCTGGTCACCGCTTCGGACTGGAGCGCGGAGATTGACGCCAAGCGCGCCCGCCTCATGGATTGGATGCGTTCGCAGCATCTGGAAGGTGTGCTGCTGCGACGCAGCGAGAACATTGCCTGGATCACCGGCGGAGCTGTGGAGTTGCGTGTACTCACGCCCTGCGAAACGGGGGTCGGCTCGGTGCTCGTAACACAGGAGGGCCGATGCTACTTCCTGACCACGGCCAATGAGGCTCCACGCCTGACGGACGAGGAGTTTGGTGCTTTGGGATTTGAGCCGGTCATCTTTCCGTGGGCGGAGGATGACACGGTGGATCGCGCGCTGGAGCTGGCAGGTCCGCATGTCGCCTGTGATGTGCCGGCAATCGGGATGGCGCCTGCACATCTGGCCCCGCTGCGCGCCAGTCTTTCCGCACCTGAAATCGCACGCATGCGCTGGCTGGGACGGGCCACGGCAACGGCCACGACAGAAGTGTTGCACACGTTGCAGCCGGGCATCAGTGAGTTCGAGATGGAGGCCAGGGTAGCGTCGGCACTGCTGCGGCGCGGCATCCTGCCATCGGTCTATCTGATGGCAGTGGATGATCGAATCGTACGCTACAAGCACGCGGTTGCGCGTGGGCAGCGAATGGAGCGATTTGCCATGCTGAATCTGTGCGCCAGACGGTGGGGCCTTACGGTTTCCATTACGCGATTTGCACATGTGGGAGCGTTGCCGGCGGAACTACAGCGTGGATTTGAGGCTGCGGCTGCCGTGAATGCGTCGCTGCTGCACCATACGCGTGCCGGGGCTACATCCGCTGAACTGTTTCGTGTGGCGAAGCAGGGTTATGCTGATGCCGGTTATGCCGGGGAAGAGTTGCGGCATCATCAGGGCGGTGCCACCGGTTACTGGGAGCGGGAGTGGGTTGCCACGCCGGAGGGCACAGAGCAGGTGCAGGATTGCCAGGCATTTGCATGGAACCCCAGCGCAGCTGGCGGCAAGGCTGAAGACACTGTGCTGCTGCACGGCGGAAACATTGAGACGCTGACGGCCACACCGGATCTTCCGTTGCTGCCTGCAAGCTGCGAGGGTGTAGCCTATCCGGCTGCAGGTGTGCTGCTGATTTGAGCGATCCAGTCTGAGTGAAGCAATCCGGGCGATTCAGCCGAGCGCTGTGCAGGAAGTTATCGGGCGGGGATGGAGGTAGCCCGGGTGGTGGCTGGAATAAAAGTCAGCCGTGCTGTGAGCACAACGAGCGCGGACCAAAGCACATCTGCGCCTAACAGGTGAAGCACCTGCATCCAGACTGGAGCCAGCAGCACGACGTCGAGTGCGCCGAGTACATACTGTACCGCCAGCAAGCCGACAACCAGAGAGGAAAGCTTGCGGTTGTCCCAGGGGCCGCCCCGGCGATTGGCACGAATCAGCACCCAGATCAGAAAGATGCTGGCCAGAATGGCAAAGGTCGGATGCGTCCATCGCCAGCGCAGAAGCCAGGTGCTGCGCGACGAGAAATCCTCAGCCAGAGAAGACTGCAGGGATGTGGCCGGGAACAGTGTGTCGCCAAGCGCAGCAAGGGACCCGGTGACTCCGACGATCATCACGGAGAGCATGCCAATCGTGGTGCCGATGGGATGCGTGATGCGGAGGTCGCGCCAGCGAATCCCTTCGCGACGCCCGAGCAGGTGGGGTGTCATGGCTAGAGCCGCAACCAGCAGCAGGGTATTGCTGAGGTGCAGGGCTAGAAAGGGAGCACGGAGCGGAGACTGGCTTGTCGCCGTCAAGCCGAGTTTGACCAGCAACGCTCCGAGCAGGGCTTCCGTAAAGGTGAAGAAGACCGCGGCGCCTGCGGCCCAGCGCGCCATATGCCGTGCCACTGTACTGCGCCAGGTGAATACCAGCAGCGCCAGCACGAGGATGACGTCCAGGCCGGCTGTGATGCGATGGGCAAACTCGATCCATGTCTGCACGCTGGGTGCCTGCTGGATCACCGTGCCGTTGCAGAGCGGCCAATGGTCGCCGCATCCGGCCCCGGACCCGGTGGCGCGCACAACCGTTCCCCAGAGAATGGTTGCGATGAAGTAGGCGAGCACGGCCCAGGCGAATCGTCGCACTGCCGGAGACGGGTTATTCTCGATGACCTGCATGGAATCTCCAAACGAAATAGTCTAGCGCACTGGATGCAGCGTTTGCCTGTCTTCCTGCAGCAGCCGCAGCACGTGACGGACGATGATGCCTTCTTCGTCGGGGGGCATGGTGCGAACGACGACAGCAGCGCTATCCGGGGAGATCTGTCGCGCTCCCGGGCGGTTGTTTTCTTCCGGATCGAGGATGATCCCGAGCCCTTCCAGTCCGCAGCAAATCTCGGTGCGGGTTACGGCGTCGTGCTCGCCAATGCCGCCGGTGAAGACGAGCATGTCGAGCCCACCCAGCACGGCAATGTAGGCCCCAATATACTTGCGGATCGCTGCGGTGTAGAGATCGACAGCCAGTCTGGCCTTTGCACTGCCTTCGGCAATGGCTCGCCGCAGGGTGCGCATGTCGTTCGATAGTTCGCTGACGCCATACAGCCCGGATTGGCGATTCACCATGTTCTCGACCCTCTGGATGGCTTCCTCTGTGCTCGCGGCCGATTCGGCTGCCTGCCGTAGCAGGAACAATAGGACTCCGGGATCGATTTCACCGGTTCGTGTTGCCGAAATCAGTCCACCGGTGGGCGTGAGGCCCATGGAAGTATCGACGGAGCGCCCGTTTCGAATTGCCGTGATGCTGGAGCCGTTGCCCAGGTGTGCCACGATGAGCCGTTGCGGCAAATGTGTCCCTAGTTGATGAACGATGGATTCATACGACAGCCCATGTGCGCCGTAGCGATGGACACCCATCTGTGCAATGGAAGCGGGAATGGGAAGCCTGCGGGCAACCTCCGGCAGATCGCGATGAAACCAGCTGTCGAGAGCGATAAAGCTCGGGACTTCCGGATAAGTTTTCAGCGTGTGGCGGAGAATATGCAGTGCTGGTGGCGTATGGAGCGGGGCAAAATGGACGTAGCGCTCAAGGCAGGCGATGAGCTGCGCAGTGACTCGCTGGTTTTCAGTGACTTCCGGGCTGCTGGAGACCATGCGGTGTCCGATCGCCTGGGGTGCGGGAAACTCTGGATGCGTCGCAAGGACCTGTGTGATGTGCGCCAGTCCAGAAGCGGAGTCCGCAATTTCGAGGGCGGCGTCATGGAGCATGGTGCCGTCGGCACGACGTAGCCAGCAGCGTCCGCGACCAGCCGAGCCAATTCCTTCGACGGCACCGGAGCAGAGCTGCTGCTGCTCTTTCGCATCCGCAAGG
>JAKBAG010000285.1 GCA_021809235.1 Acidobacteriota bacterium | reverse complement strand
AGGTGCGTCACTCATCCGGGACTCCAAAGGGCAAGATACGCGCTTGTAGCGCAAGCCATCATTATAAATTGCGTGCGAATGCGGATGTCGCTGTGCGACGGAACCCCGGCAAAAGACTTCCGAACACGGATGATTCTTCCGGCCGACTACTTCACGATGCGCCGAGCCGTCGCCTGCGGATCAAATTCATCTGCGGGCAGACTGCGATCATACTCTGCGCCAAGCAGGAAGATCTCCCTCGTCATTTCGCCGTTGTGATATTCCGTGATGCTGTAGGGAGTGGAAATGCCGTCTACTACCCGATAGTTGTCGTATTCCTCCACTTCCTGATTCTTGTCCTTGTATACGGGATCTCGCCAGCCAAAGATACGACGCAAGGGAAGATGGGTCTGGGCATCCAGCTGCAGTGTGACGGAGTCATTGTCTGCAGAAAGTAGCGTGATCTGATCCGCCAGATGACGTTCGGCCAGTTGCTGGCCGTCGTAGGTAAGCAGTGTGCGCGAGTCAGGGAACCAGAGGAGCATCACATTCTCCAGGGAGTGCGCGCGGCGTCGAAGGATGTCCTGCAATTGATCCTTCGGCAGGGCATGCATTCCGCGATACGTGATCTCCCAGCCCTGCGTGGAGCCAATGATCTGGACATCATCCCGATGCTTGGTAAATTCCCAGCGATCCTGATCCGGAGCCTGGTGAAAGTACCAGAACTGCGTGCGGATGCCATTCGGGTTTCCGTGAAAGAATTCCGCGGTTGTGCCCCACCACTCGTAGTTTGGCATCTGCAGCCATAGATCGCCGCCGAGTGCCTTCTTCATCTGTTCGAGAAGCTTGCGCGCGTGTGCGGCATTATCCAGTGTTGCGCGATCAACACCAGCGTTGTCCAAGGCCGCTGCCTGCTGGGCAGCCAGTGGCACAGACGGCAATACCAGGAACAGGATGGCAGCAATCCCCAGTGTTCTGGCTGCGCGGTGGAGAGTGTAAAAGCGCATCAACCCACCAGAACGGCACCGCCGTTTACGTTGAGAACTTCTCCGGAGATGAAACCGGCATACGGAGAACACAGAAACACGACCGGAGCCGCAATCTCTTCGGCTGTTCCTGCTCGGCCCACAGGAATGGTGGCGGCGATCTGGGGGCCGCGCTGCGGATCCTCAAGTGCGGCTGCTGACATCTCCGTGGCAACCCATCCGGGGGCAACGCAGTTCACTCGAATTCCATGCGGCGCAAGCTCGGAGGAAAGGCTTTTGGTCAGGCTGATCAGAGCGCCTTTGGTGACGGCATAGTCGGCATGGAAGGCCTCTCCGCGTTGTCCGGCCGTGGAGCTGATGAGCACGATGTGTCCACGCGTTCCGTCCCGTGCAGGCGACTGCCTCTCCATCTGAGCGACGGCTGCACGCACCAGCCCAAAAACAGAATCCAGGTTGATGGCGAGCGTACCCTTCCACTGCGCATCGGACATCGCTGCAATCGGTGCATCGTGAGGCGGCCAAACGCCATGGTTCACGATCAGGCAATCCAGCTGTCCGAAGACACGTGTCGCGGCTTCGACCAGGTTCTTCCCATCCTGCACCGAGGACAGCTCCTGGCAAAGCGCAACACAGCACTGCTCGCCGCCACACTCCGCCACAAGCTCTGCTGCCTGCTGCGCCGCTGTCCGATAGCTGAACACAACACGGGCACCAGCCGAAGCAAACATTCGGACGGTTGCCCGGCCGATGCCGCGCGAACCGCCAGTCACCAGAGCAACACGGCCGGACAAATCCAAAGAAAAACCACTCATGCGGTCACGCTATCGCAAGAGACAGCCCCTCTGCAATGCATTCTTTGACAATACATTCTTCCCGATTTTGTACGTCATGCAAACTTCATGAGCGTTAAAAGCGACTTCAACTCATCCGTCGAGTCTAAGCTAGTAACAAGTCCGGATACATGCTGGTTCGTTGCTCCATCCAGGCTCGATTCGTCGGCAGCTTGCGATGCGTCGTGGGCGCCGAAATATACCAGGAGATCAAGATGCAACATCCAATCCCCCTCGTCAAATATGCCTCCGCAGTGAGTCTGGCAGCCATGATGCTGCTGGCCGGTTGCGGATCCGGAAGCAACGGAATGTTAACCAATACCACGGGTGCCGGTGGCTCAGGATCCTCCACGGCTGCCCCCATGGTACTGACCGTAAGCGATGCACCGCTTGGAAATATTCTCTCCGCACGTGTGACGATCTCTTCTGTTTCTGTGTCCACGGGAGCAACCGGTGCCACCCCTGTTTCTGTCCTGACAAATCCCGTCACGGTGGAGCTTTCCGGCTTGGGTGCCGTGCAGGAACCGATCGAATTCTCCAGCCTGGCCAACGGAACATATAACTCCGTCACTTTGACAATCAGCGCAGCGACCGTGGTCTACACGAATGCCAATGGGGTCGTTACCACGGCGACGGCAACCTTGAGCAATCCCACCGTTACCGTTGCCCTGTCCCCCGCTCTTACGGTGAACTCCACCGGGGAAGTACAGCTGCAACTGGCCTTCAATCTGGCGCAGTCGTTCAGCATCTCCGGCAGCACGGTTACCTTTACCCCTGCCATCAACACCATGGGCGCGCAGGTGGGCTCGGAAAACCCCGGAGACCGGCAGGTAGAGGTCAATGGGAGCGTAGTTTCCATCAGTGCAACCTCCATTGTGGTTCAGTCTGGCGACTCTGGAAAGCAGTTCACCTTTACTGTGAACAGCAGCACTCAGTTGCCATCCGGCGTTGCGCTGAACAGCATTCTTCCCGGAGCGATTGTGCAGGTGATGGGCCAGACGCAGACGGATGGAACCATCCTGGCTACCTCAATCACGCTCACATCCAACGCATCCTCCAGCGGTCAGGATCAGAACGGAGCGAAGGGCATCATCCTTACGGTGAACAGTAGCGGCGGAGTTGTAAGCAGTTTCACAATGTTGCCACGCGAAAGCTTTGGATCGGGCATGGCTAATACGAATGGAGCGCTGACCGTCAATCTGTCACCTTCCACAACCTATGCTCTGCCAGAAGACGCCATCAATGCCGGACTGACTGCCACTTCCTTCGGAACTGCGGATCTGTTCCCCGGCGAATCGGTTACGGTCAGCGGCCCAGCCTCTGCCTCCGCCAGCGGATCAGCACCCGCGCTCAATGCCACGCAGGTGATGCTCGCGGCGGAAAGCATTCCAGCCACACTGGGGTCGACACCGACAGGCACATCTCCCAACTACAGCTTCTCCCTCAACATTGCCGTCCCCTCGTTCCTGACGACCTATGGCAATCTCGTAACGCTGAATGCCATGACCAGCTCGGCGACCGAATATGGCAATGGCATGACCGAAAGCTCCTTCGTAGCCTTGGCTACGGGCGCCAACATCGAGGTGCATGGCTACCTGCTGCAGACCAGTCCAGGGGTCTTTGAACTCTATACCACCAAGGTGGCGC
>JAKBAG010000284.1 GCA_021809235.1 Acidobacteriota bacterium | reverse complement strand
GAAGCCCCGGAAAAGCCCACCACATGCCCCGACAAAAGTGCTGTCAAGCAAAATCTCCACACCCCCAAACCCCCAAAATCCCACCCAACAGACCACCCCAACCACCCCACCCCGATCGAGATCCCAGCCCACCCCACCAGCACACACTCACCCACCCAGACACCCCAGGCCCATCCACCACCCATGCACACGCACCACCAGCGAAGACGCCACAAACATAGGCACACGCAAAGCTGACACCGCCAAAGCTGGCACCACCAAAGCAGGCACCACCCATGCTGCTGGCACCACAAACGCAGGCACCCGCAAAGCTGGCAACCACCAATCAGGCACCCCTTTGTTTGTCATTCCCGAAGGGAATCTGCTTCTTCTTTTGCTTTTGCCGGTGCTATTGCCGTGGCCGTTGCTTTTGCTGTGGCTGCTGCCGTTCCCGCAGCCGCTCCCCAACGTCCGCATAGCCCCACCCCGCGACCAACGGGAGCGCAACAAACGCCTCACAAGCCACCGATGGCGCGGCGAGAGCCGCGCATCCGCTGCATGCAATGCCCGCGCTGCTGCTACATGCAATGCCCCGAAGGGAATCTGCTTCTTCTTTTGCTTTTGCTGCTGCCGTTCCCGCAGCCGTTGCCCATCGTCCGCCACAGCCCCACCCCGCGACCAGAGGGAGCGCAGCAAACGCCTCACAAGCCACCGATGGCGCAGCGAGAGCTGCGCTGCTGCTGCATGCAATGCTGCCTTAGAGTTCGAGCATGGGGCGTGGGAGTCGTGTTCGTGCGCGATCGAGGAAGATGCGCATGCGCAGTGCTTCGGCGCGTTGCATGGCCACGAGTTTGCTGTGTCGTCGGATGTGGTCCGGGTGGACCAGGGCTGCGAGGTTCAGTTCGTCGGTGGCGGCATCGCGTTCCAGCCGTGCAATCCGCTCTTCGACCGTCTGGCGGAATCGGGGACTGATCTCCATGGCATCACTGGCAGACAGGGAAACAGACATGCAGCACCTCGCGGCGGATTATTTTGGAGAACCCTCAAAAAACTTCTCAAGGTTTCTCCTCACCCGCCGATATTACCGAAGTCGCATTCTCCGCACCAGATTACGCACGCCCACCCCAAAGGCACCCAAACTGTCCCAGAACGAGCCATCCTGCGCCAGCGGCGCACCGTCCCCATCCCCACCGCAAATTGCCGCTCCGCACTGCCCATGGGCTCCATACTCGCAGTACACTGCAATCAGCCATGATCCAGAAGCTTCACATCTCGGGCTTCAAGTGCTTCCGTGACCTCGACCTCCCGCAGCTCGGACGGATCAACCTCTTCGTCGGTAAAAACAACTCCGGAAAATCCTCCATCCTGGAGGCCGTCGAACTCTTTGCCAGCGATACAATCCAAGCCTTATTCGCCGCCAGTGGTCGGCGTGGTAGGGGCATGCCTCTCGATACGCATGGACTCGGCGGAAAACGAAAGCCCCGACTGAATATGTATCGACTGGCAGGTCTGCTTACGGATCTGTTTCACAGAGATCGGCTCGGATGGAATAAAGGCGTCATCTGCATGAAATCAGGGGAATCGAAGAGTACCCTGACGATGCACCTTGGCCCGATGGTTGTGGATATCGTGCAGCGGGAACTCTCAATTTTCCCGTCCGAAGCGGAAATTGGCCATAGAATCCCTCCCGAATTCCTCGCTCACATGCTTGGAGATGAGTTTTCCATCAGACGCGGAGATAATATCGTCCGCTTGAATGCATCAGAAGATGGATTTATCCGGCAAATCTTTCAACTCGATGAAACATATCATGGACTCACCCACCCGCAGTCCAAGCCTGTTCGGTTTGTGACCGCTCGCGGACTTTCTTCAGAACAGGCGCGCGGACAATGGGATCGCCTTTCCCTTGAAGGCAAGGATGAGGCCGTTCTGGACTGGATGCGTCTCATCGAACCTGAACTGCGCGAGATTCGCTTTCTGCGCGAGGCAGGCAGCACGGAACAGTTGTATCTGCGCATCAACGGGGATACCGGCTTCAAGCCGCTCTTCGCCTACGGCGACGGACTCACCCGCATCTTTCATCTCGCGCTCGCCGCAGCCGATGCCAGCAATGGCATTCTGCTCATCGACGAGTTCGAGAACGGCCTGCACTGGAGCGTGCAGAAGGAGTTGTGGCGCGTCATTCTGGAAGCCTCGCAGAAGTTCGACATTCAGGTCTTCGCGACGACCCACAGTCGTGATTGTCTGCAGTCATTGGCTGAGGTGCAATCGGAACAGTTGCTCGGTAACCCCGCTGCGATCTATCGCCTCGAACGCACCGACGATACTATTTACGCTCAGATTCTGCCAGTGGATGCCATCCAGTCGGCAATGGAATATGCTGTCGAGGTACGGTAGTACGATGCCGAGAGATGAGGAAGAGCGCGTCCTTCACTACAAAGACTTTCACGACAACAATGCCCCGCTACTACTTGTGGAGGGCGTGGATGACTGTCATGTACTGCGCAATATTCTCCGCATAAAACAAGAACAAGACACAAATATTCACAATACCTTCCGGATGGCACACTGCGAAGGCCGCACAGAGGTATGGAAAATTCTCCGAGCGGAATTATTCGCGGAAACACCGAGATCGCTTCTCGGGATTGTGATCGATGCGGATCAGGTACCAGCTTCCAATGACATTCAGACTCTTCGCGGAGAGTTGCAGCAGCATCCCTCCTTCGATATTCCAAACAAATGGCCCAATGGCGAAGGGCTGATTCTGCATGGAAGCACACGTATAGGGAATCCGAGAAGGATCGGACTTTGGCGTATGCCGGACAATATCAACGAGGGGAACCTCGAAGTTCTTCTGAATCGTGCCATTCCAACGGACACAAGAAACTTTATTGACGAAACGCTGAACACCGCAAAGACACATGGTCATGCAACGTTTAAGGATAAGGATCGCTCCAAGTCCGTCCTGCGCACCCACATGGCATGGAACACGCCAACCGTACCAAAGTATGGCCAGGCAATCTCAGCCAAACTTCTCAATCATGAGGAACTGCTCAGGCATTGCCAGCCGTTTCTGTCCTGGACTCAGGAACTCTTCTCGGCTTAGCCACCCCGCACTCGCCTGCGCTCATTGCTGCGGCTTCACCGGCTGCTCCTGTCCGTTGTACAGAATCTTGAACTCTGAGCCAAACTGCTTGTAGTCCGTGTACTTGACGACCTCGCGGATGTGGACATCCTGGCCCAGGTAGCCGTTGCCGCCGCTGAAGTGCAGAATCCCCTCGCCCTTGGTATACGTCGGAAACCAGTACTTCCCATCCACCTGCTGCCGATAGGTCGTAAACGGCGGTGACAGATCCTCGTGTCCCTTGCGCAGATCATCCGGCACATTCTTCCCGTTCGTGATCACGATCTGCATCGCCTCGGAGTCCACCCAGATCCGGCCCTGAAAGTACCGCTTGCCCTTTT
>JAKBAG010000283.1 GCA_021809235.1 Acidobacteriota bacterium | reverse complement strand
GTGCCTGCAGAGGATACGGCGGCTTTATCGGCTGCGTTTACCCTGCTGCTGCCCCCGCCAAATGTTACCGGACGCCTTCACATGGGGCACATGCTCAACCAGACGGAGATGGATATTCTCACGCGCTGGCAGCGGATGCTTGGGCAGCGTGCCGTGCTTTGGGTGCCGGGGACGGACCATGCCGGCATTGCGACCCAAATGATGGTGGAACGTCAGTTGGCTACCGAAGGAACGTCTCGCCAGCAATTGGGCCGGGACGCCTTTCAGGAGCGCGTCTGGCAGTGGAAGGAGATGTATGGTGGCGCCATCCTGAATCAGATGAAGCGCCTGGGTGCTTCCGTGGACTGGAGCCGCGAATACTTTACGATGGATGACCGGCTCTCCCGTGCAGTGCGCGAAGCCTTTGTCCGCCTGTATGAGCAGGGGCTGATCTATCGCGGAGCCTACATCGTGAATTGGTGCCCGCGATGCCAGACGGCGATCAGCGATCTGGAAGTGGTGCATGAGGATCGGCTGGGACGCATCTGGGAGATTCGTTACCCCATCGCCGGTGAGCCGGGAAGTTCCATTGTGATTGCGACCACCCGCCCGGAGACCATGCTGGGGGATGTTGCGGTTGTGGTGCATCCGGAGGATGAGCGATACACAGCACTCCACGGGAAGCAGATCCTGCTTCCGCTGGTGGGGCGCACCATTCCCGTGATCACAGATGCGTGGGTGAGCCAGGAGTTTGGAACCGGCGCCGTCAAGGTGACACCGGCGCATGACCCCAATGACTTTGCTCTTGGCCAGCGCCATGGGCTGCCGTCCTTGAACATAATGGATGAGCAGGCGAGGGTTTCGCTGGAAGGCAGCCCCTATTTCGGGCTGGATCGCTATGCCGCCCGGGAACGAATTCTGGCTGATCTTGCGGCGCAGGGCCTGCTGGTAGCCGAGAAGGAACATGCCCTTTCGGTGGGCATCTGTGATCGCTGCAAGACGGTGGTGGAGCCACGGCTGTCTGAGCAGTGGTTTTTGCGGATTCAACCGCTTGCAGAGAAAGCGATTGCCGCCGTGGAGCAGGGGGCGATTCGTTTTGCTCCGGACCAGTATCGCAAGATCTATTTGAACTGGATGACGAACATCCACGATTGGTGCCTATCTCGACAGTTGTGGTGGGGACACCGCATCCCGGCCTGGGAGTGTGCAGCCTGCGGCAAGACGACTGTGGCCCGGCAAGTCCCCACTCAGTGCCAGCACTGCGGCAGTTCTGAGGTTGTCCAGGTCAGCGATGTGCTGGACACATGGTTTTCTTCCGGACTGCTGCCGGTGTCGGTCTTTGGCTGGCCGTTTGAGGATGGCAAGCCTTCCGCAGATTTTGCCATGTTTTATCCCACATCCCTGCTGGTCACCGGATTTGACATCCTGTTTTTCTGGGTGGCCCGGATGATCATGCTTGGCTGCTGGTTTTCTGCAGATGTGCCGATGCCGGATGGGACGGAGCGTCCGCCGGCAGAGACCGTTCCCTTCCGCGATGTCTATATCCACGCACTGGTACGGGATGCCCAGGGCGACAAGATGTCCAAGACCAAGGGTAATGTGATCGACCCGATAGAGACTGTCCGGCAGTACGGAACAGATGCAGTGCGCTTCACACTGGCCTCGATGGCCTCTCCCGGGACGGATATTGCCTTTAACGTGGCGCGGACGGAAGGCTATCGAGCTTTTGCCAACAAGATATGGAATGCAGCTCGCTTTGTGTTTATGAATATGAACCGAGCGGCTGAAGTCGGGATCATCCTTCCGGTGGATTCTTCTCCGTTTCTCCCCGAACTGGCTGCCGACGCACCCCTCGAGGATCGGTGGATTGTCGCAGAACTGAATGGGACTGCTGCCTCCGTGCATGCATCGCTTTCGGAATACCGCTTTGATGCAGCGGCACAGGCGCTGTACAGCTTTTTCTGGGGTAGCTTCTGCGACTGGTATCTGGAGATGGTGAAGCTGCGCCTGCAGTTTGGCCCGGAGGACGATCGGGAGGTATGCCAGACGGCATTGCATTGCCTGGTTTCAGTGCTGGAGGCTGCGTTGAGATTGCTGTCGCCGTTTATGCCGTTTCTCACGGAAGAGATCTGGCATGCGCTGTATGACGGTCAGGCGCCGAAAAAGTCGATTGCATTGGCTCCCTACCCGGTCGGCCTGGTGGATGCGCAGCAGAATCCGTGCCTTGCGGAGATGCAGGTGCTTCAGGCGTTCATTACCGAGACGCGTGCCCAGAGAAAGGAAATGGCAGTCGAGGAAAAAGCAGAAGTCCCGGTCCTTGTCCGCGCAGAGTTGGCGACGATGCGAATTCTCAAACAGAACGCAGCGGTTGTACGGCGGTTAGCGCGCGTGCAGGAGTTGCGCTTCTGTACGGAGATCCCGGCACATTTGGCTGTCCGCTCCGCACCGACCTTCGATCTGGCTTTGGATTACCAGCGTAAAGTGGACGTCAGGGCTGAGCGGGAGCGATTAGAAAAAGAGATCGCCCGGCTGGATAAAATACTTCGTAGCGCTACGGCTCAGCTGGGCAATGAGCGTTTTCTGGCCAAGGCGCCCACGCATGTGGTGGAGGGCTTGCGATCGCAGCGTACGGACACCGAAGTGCTGTTGGTTAAAGCGCAGCAGGCGTTGGGAGCTTTGCCCGTTCAGGATTCAATGCAGTAGGCAGGGGATGAGGCGATGGAGTGGAGAAATTTCGCAGTGGAAGCGCTGGTGGAGCGCGCTCTGCAGGAAGACATTGCGGCCGGAGATACAACCACGCGGCTGACCATTGATCCGGCACTGCAGGCAACAGCTACGATCGTGGCACGCCAGGATCTGATCGTATGTGGTCTGGGATGCATCCCCGTATTTCTTGATCGTTTTGCAGCGCTGCACCCGGAGTCAGCTGCACGATACGAGGTGGTCAGCCATCCGGAGATTTTCGACGGTGTGTCCGTTCATGCCGGGCAGCCGCTGGCTGTGATTCGTCATCGCGCTCAGGCTTTGCTGAGCTGCGAGCGCGTGATCCTCAATCTGCTGCAGCATCTGAGTGGAATTGCAACCTTGACCCGCCGCTACGCGGATGCGATTGTCGGGACTTCCGCCCGCGTGCTGGATACTCGCAAGACCATTCCCGGACTTCGCATGCTGGAGAAGTACGCGGTGGTCAGCGGTGGCGGCACCAATCATCGTCTGGATCTGTCAGACGGCATCCTGATCAAGAACAACCACATCGCGCTGGGAGGCGGTATTCGCAGCGTCCTTGCCCGCTCGCTTGCTGCGCGCCCGGCAGGCAAGCGAGTACAGATTGAAGTGCGCTCGATGGACGAACTACAGGAAGCACTGGCCTCTGGCGCGGAGGCAATTCTGTTGGATAATATGGCACCGAATCTGGTGGGAGAATGCGTTCGGCGCATTCGTGCCGAAGAGAGGTGGATTCCGATTGAAACC
>JAKBAG010000282.1 GCA_021809235.1 Acidobacteriota bacterium | reverse complement strand
ATCTCCGGCTACTTCAACGTGGATAACGGATCGGGGAAGATTCGCGGGATCTATACGCAGGGGAATACGGCGATTGCACCGATCTTTGCACAGTGGATTGCGCCGCTGAAGGACCTGGGCGTGACGACGGTGACGAACCGGAACACGGGCGGCACGGATCACCTGAGCTTTGATGCGGTGGGGATTCCGGGGTTTCAGTTTATCCAGGATCCGCTGGACTATGAGACGCGCACGCACCACTCGAACGAAGATACGGTGGAGCGGTTGCAGATTGCCGATCTGAAGCAGATTGCGACGGTGGAAGCGATCTTTGTGTACAACGCAGCGATGCGCGACCAGATGCTGCCGCGGAAGCCGCTGCCGAATCCGGTGGCCGCCGAGCAGGATCGCAAGCCGATTGAGGGGATTTATCCGGGCGCGGTGATGCCAGCGGCTACGAATCCGCCCGCGAAACAGTAACACGAAGACAGCAACCCGAATCCGTGCGGATGGCATCCCAACTGCCAGAGCGTGCGGATTCGGGCTTTGCATGTTTGAGCCATCCCTTGCGGAGGGTGGTCCTCGGCTCTTTGACGAAGTTGCTGCATGATGCGGACTATAATTCGCTGTGTACGTGGAACCCATATCCCGCAAAGGCTGGCTCCGGACCAAGGGCTGGAGTGGCAGGAGACGAACGATGACCCCCCTGAAGGAAATGCAAGCATGGAAGGCGCTGGAAGCGCATGCCACAACCCTGCAATCCAAGCATCTGCGCGAGCTATTTGCCGCTGACCCAAAGCGCGGCGAGCGGATGACTGCCGAAGCCTGCGGGCTATTTCTCGATTACTCCAAGCATCGCATCGACGACGAGACGCTGCGGCTGTTTCAGGCGCTGGCCGCTGAGGCTGGCCTGAAGGATCGTCGTGCGGCGATGTTCGCCGGCGAGAAGATCAACGTGACGGAGAATCGTGCAGTGCTCCACACGGCGCTGCGCGCGCCGCGCGAGGCCGTGATCGAGGTGGACGGGCACAATGTGGTTCCCGACGTGCATGCGGTGCTGGACAAAATGGCCGAGTTTGCCGAGAGCCTTCGCAGCGGCGCGTGGACCGGCTATACGGGCAAGCCGATCCGCAATGTGATCAATATCGGCATTGGGGGCTCGGATCTGGGGCCGGTGATGGCCTACGAAGCGCTGCGCCACTACTCGCAGCGTGAGCTGACGATGCGATTCGTCTCCAATGTGGATGGCTCGGATTTTGCCGAAGCCGTGCATGGACTGGACCCGGAGGAGACGCTGTTTATCGTCTCGTCGAAGACCTTCACCACGCTGGAGACGATGACCAATGCGCACTCTGCACGCGTGTGGGCGCTGGGCAAGCTGAAGCATGCCGAGGCAGTGGCGAAGCATTTTGTGGCGGTTTCCACGAATGCCAAGGAAGTGGCAAAGTTCGGCATTGACACGGCGAATATGTTTGGCTTCTGGGACTGGGTGGGCGGTCGCTATTCGATGGATGCGGCGATTGGCTTGTCGACGATGATTGCCATCGGCGCGGAGAATTTCCGGCGGATGCTGGCGGGTTTTCACGCCATGGACGAGCACTTCCGGACGGCACCGCTCGAGCGAAATCTGCCGTTCCTGATGGGGATGCTGACGGTCTGGTATACGAGCTTTTTTGGTGCGGAGACGGTGGCCGTTCTGCCCTATGACAACTACCTGAAGCGCTTTCCGGCATATTTGCAGCAGCTGACGATGGAGTCGAACGGCAAACATGTGACGCTCGATGGGCGGCGCGTGGACTACCAGACCTGCCCGATATTCTGGGGCGAGCCGGGTACGAATGGGCAGCACAGTTTTTATCAACTGATTCATCAGGGAACGCGGCTGATTCCCTGCGACTTCATCGGCTTTGCGCAGTCGCTGAATCCGCTTGGCAATCACCATGATCTGTTGATGTCGAATATCTTTGCGCAGGCTGAGGCGCTGGCTTTTGGCAAGACGCCGGAGCAGGTGAAGGCCGAGGGAACGGCCGACTGGCTGGTGCCGCATCGCACGTTTGAGGGCAACCGGCCAAGCTCGGTGATTCTGGCGGAGAAGATGACGCCGGAGATTCTGGGCCAACTGGTGGCGCTCTATGAACACAGCGTCTTTGTGCAGGGCGTGGTGTGGCAGGTGGATTCGTTTGACCAGTGGGGCGTGGAGCTGGGCAAGGTGCTGGCGGTGCGGATTATTCCGGAGCTGGAGAGCGCGACAGAGCCGGAGTTGAAGCACGACAGCTCGACGAATGCGCTGATTCGGCGGTATCGCGCGATGCGGCGCAAACAGGGGTGATGCGATCAAGGCGCGCAACGCTGCCCCACCGCAGCGGCTGCGCATTGGACGTACAATGAAGACAAAGGAGTGATGAACGATGGCATACGAACTTGCACCTCTGCCCTATGACTATGCGGCGCTGGAGCCGTTCATTGACGCGGATACGATGCGGTTTCACCACGACAAGCATCATCAGGCGTACATCAACAATGTGAATGCAGCGCTGGCGAATTATCCGGAGCTGGCGGTCAAGAGCGTGGATGAGCTGGTCAGCAATCTGGAGGCTGTGCCGGAGGCTATTCGCGGCGTGGTGCGCAACAACGGCGGTGGTCACTCGAATCATTCGATGTTCTGGTCGATCATGGGTCCGGTGGGTACGCCGGGCGTGGGCGGCGAACCGACGGGCGAGTTAGCAGCGAAGATTGCCGCGGATTTTGGCAGCTTTGCCGAGTTTCAAAAAGCCTTTAACGATGCGGGCGCCAAGCAGTTCGGATCGGGATGGGCATGGCTGATTCTGGTGGAAGGCAAGCTGAAGGTAACGAGCACGGCGAATCAGGATACGCCGCTAAGCCAGGGCCATTATCCGATTCTGGGCAACGATGTCTGGGAGCATGCCTACTACCTGAAGTACCAGAACCTGCGCCCGAAATATTTGGAGGCGTGGTGGAATGTAGTGAACTGGAACGAAGTGTCAAAGCGATTTGAGAAGGCGAAGAAGTAACGCCAACGAAAATCAACCGGTACAGCCCGGATACGCGGAGTGACAGACATGTCACTCCGCGATGTTTTTTGATTGCGAATAGGACCGCACGAAATCGCGGGGGTAGCATGAATCTGCAAGCGAGAACCTGGATTGTCTGTGGATGAACACGATAGCGCAACTCTTTGCCGGAACTCTGGTCTGAAGAAGCAGGAGAGAGAACGATGAGACTCCAGATACTGGGTATTGCAGCGATGATGATGGGGCTGGGGAGTGTAGGCTCAGCTCAAAATTTTCTCATCAGCCAGAATGGCCAGTCCGTGGGCAGCGCGACTCTGAGCTGGACGCGAAGCGGAACCGGATACGGCATTACCTCCAATGCCTCTATCAACATGAAGGGCCTCAATCTGAGCTTTTCTGAAAATGGATATCTGGGTCCGCATCTGAACCTGCGCAGCATGC
>JAKBAG010000281.1 GCA_021809235.1 Acidobacteriota bacterium | reverse complement strand
ACGCCGAAGATCGGCAGACAGCCGATGACGATGCCAACCGTCACGGCAAGCGCAAGATCCGAGGGAGTAAGTCCCCCGCGGAGGAGATGCTGCCACTGGCGCTGGTAGTCGCTGCGCATGGGAATGCCTCGATTCTGAGCCTATCGGCGGCAATCCAACACTGTGCAGTCAGAATGTGAATTTTCCAACAGAAATTCCCGACCGAACATCGGCCGTAAAGATGGGCCGGATGGTTCCCCCTACGGCTGCATGCGGCTGCAGGCTGAGCGACGAAATATACACGATATTTCCGTCATGAAAGAGATGGCAGGGGAAGATTCCCCAAAAGGAGAACCACAGGTAACACGTTTTCGCCATAATTTCAGTCTTGAGGTAACGTGCTTTTTGTTACCCATAGTCGTATAATTTGGTTACCGGGAGCCGAAAGGCAGGTGACCCATGGGACTCCGACTCCGCACCGAACTCTCCTCCGAGCAGCTCCAGCAGCCCATCCAGACGGCCGTACTGCCCGTATTTCAGACAGTATTGGAGGTTTCCAAGAAGCCTGCCGAGGAATCACGGAGAGGTTGCGCGATGGCCAGCATGAGGACAAGCATCGGAAGCAAGCTGTGGCTGGCGGCATGGGCTGCGGTTGGCATCCTTCTGATTGGTCTAACCAGTCTTCCTGCGGCGGCAGAGTATCGTTCGGCCCAGATTGCAATTTCCGTCGTGGTTCCGAGCCATTGCAGTATCTCTGCAACCCCTGCAATGTCTGCCATATCGCTCCAGCGCGGCGAGTCTGCCGTGCAGGTGAATTGCACGGCGCAGACGTCCTACCAGATTGCGACCCAGATGACCTCCAGGAATGCTGGATTGGCTGCGGCAAGTCTTACTGGGATGCCGACAACGGCTCGTATGCCTGCCGTGCAGCCCCTTGGAAGTGAGGCTGCTCCCAACTCCATGGGGCAGGAGAACGAACTTCTGGTGACGGTCGCCTACTAGATTACCCACCATGACCAAATGTTCCCTCGAAGGCTTCCGGGATACGTCCTTGCGACCAATCCCTGAAGCCTTCCCATGGCATTTGCGCTGAAAAAGTAACTCCCTTCCTCTGATTTATCCCATAAAGATTGGGTACCAAATGGTTGCGGCATTCGTGCGTAAGTTGTATTGATTCCCGCTTAGGATAGCCATAGTGTCAAACATGAAATCAGGCAATGCAGTGCATGGGTTGCCTGGTGGAACCCATCGGCATCGCTGACTGTAGGATTCGATGCCACAGGATATCTCCGGCTCGCAGTAAGAACGAAGAGAGATTGAGGAAGAAACGATGATTCATCCAATTCGCGCAATGAAAGCAAAGTTGGTATCTGTTGGCCTTCTGCTGGTTGGAGTAGCCACAGTGGGCATGCCCGCGTTTGCCAGCACGACTGCCACAACTACTTTCACGGTTACCGCCACCGTTCAGGCCACCTGTACGATTGCCGCCACGGCAATGACGTTTGCATCGGCTTACACGGGTGCAGCTAACATCAATGCCACCTCCACGGTTACAGCAACCTGCACAAACACGACGCCGTACACCATTGGCTTGGATGCCGGAACAACGACAGGCGCAACCACCACCAACCGCCTTCTGGCTGGACCAAGTGGTGCCACTCTGAAATACCAGTTGTATTCCGACTCGGGACATACCACCTACTGGGGAAACACCACCAAGGTCGTATCTGGAACAGGAAACGGCTCGGCACAGGCTATGACCGTTTATGGACAGATCCTGAGCGGACAGCTCCCGGCTCCGGGCACCTATACGGACACTGTCACTGCTACAATCACTTACTAATTCACCCGGTTTACCCTAACTCTCCGGTAGTCAGCCGCAAGCAGGATCGCGGCTGACTGATCCGGTGAGGATGTTGACTGATCCACGTTCCCTAGCAGAATCTCGCTGCATGAGTATCCCCATGAAGCTCCCTCACTTCCCTCCTTCAATCCGATGCCTTCTCCTTTCCGGGATCCTGTTTGGTGGTCTCCAGGCGGGTGCCCAGGTGCTTGCCGTGCAGCCGGTAAACATCTTTCTGCACGCCGGAGAGCAGGCCACAACGCTGGGTGTATCCAACCTGGGAGCAGCGGATACGGCAGTGCAGGTGCGAGCCTACGTCTGGAGCATGAAGGATGGAGTGGAGTCCCTGACTCCCACCCACGACCTTCTCGTCAGCCCCCCGATTGCCACCATTGCCCCCCATGCCACGCAGATTATCCGGCTGGTCCAGCATGGATCTCCGGCAAAAAGCGAGATCACGTACCGCATCCTTGTGGATCAGATTCCTCCAGCCGCAGCGCCGGGAACGGTGCGCATTGTTGTCCGGCTCTCCATTCCTGTGTTTGCCGAACCGATGGTTCAGGCGAATCCCCATGACACCTTCCATCTGGAAAACGCCGGTGGAAAGCTGACGCTGGTGGGGGTCAATGATGGAAACCGACATGACACACTGCACGACATTGAACTGAAGGGCGCTGGAGGGCTTGTTCTGAAGCCCGTTGCAAGCAACTCGCCGTATCTATTGGCCGGCTCCACGCAGCACTGGACACTGACGGGCCATCCACTGCCGGATGCAACGAAGCAGTTGACTCTGACCGCAGTCGGCATCAACGGAAGCATCCGTGAACAGGTACCGGTTGTCTCGGCCCCTTAAAAATTCGCGCCTCTTGAGATTGCGAAGCTGGCGCATGATCGTGTGGATGGGGATTGCGCTCCTCCTGACGACTGCAAGCTCTGCCAGCACTCCTGCCAGTTCCGCGTCCGGGCCTGCTTCAACGCCGAGCACGCACTCCGACTCCGCTGCCTCCACCACTCCACCGCCGAATGCCTGGCTGAGCGGAAATGCTGCCGATAACTCCTCTGCGGTTGATCCTGCGGCTGGTGGCGGTGATGAGCCGCTGCTGCTTGAGGTGATTGTCAACGGCCACTCGACGAACAAGATTGGTGAGTTTCTGCTGCGGCATGGTGTGCTGATGGCCAAGCCGGACGAGTTGCGGCAGTTGGGATTTCGAGTACCGGTGATGCTGCAGAAGTCGGATGTGATTCCGCTTTCCGCCCTGCAGGGCTTTCTGTGGAGTCTGGATACGAAGAATCAGGTACTGAAGGTCAGTGTCTCCGAGCAGGAGCTGATTCCCACCCTGCTGCAGCGCAGCGATACCGTGGCCACCAGCAACAAACCGGGGGCCGAGTCCAGGCATCGCGTGATTGAAAGCGGGACTGGCTTAACCTTCAATTATGACGAGGTTGGCACCTATACCTCCGGACAATTGGGTGGCTCGGGCATTACAGGCTTTCGGGCATTTTCGCCCGTCGGCGTGCTGAGTTCTTCCTGGTTGAACTTTGTTGGGTCCTCAACCTATGGCAGCGGGAGTTACAATCTGGTGCGGTTGAATAGCACCTACACTTACTCCGATGCCGACTCTCTGCGGCAATACATTCT